>NZ_JBJJMO010000072.1:0-21142 GCF_046231935.1 Pseudomonas sp. KCJK9111
CTTCCGAAACTGGCCAGTTCCCCGGATGCTGAATATTGACAAACAACGTCCTGTTATCCGGCGTAAACGCAATCCCCGTCACCTCACACCCATTGGGCCCCACGAAAAACCGCCGCAACCCCCCTTGGTTCTCCCCATTCACCGGCACCTGCCGCCCCGCCGCATCCACCAGCAGACCTGGAATCACCGCCAGCAGTTGGTCGTTGGTGTAGTCGGTAAGGGTGCTCTCGCCGTTGTCAGTCTCGAACCACAACACGCCGCGGCTATCGAAACTCATGCCGTCGGGGCTGGCGAACTGGTTCAGTTCGGTCAGGCCGGAACGGTTGATGTCCGCAGTACCGGCGGCGTTTGCGCCGAACACGAAGATGTCCCAGTTGAAGCTCAACTGGTCGTCGCTGTCGTGCCAGCGAATGATGTGGCCGTGGCGGTTCGGGCCGCGTGGGTTGGCCGCATCGACCTTTTCCGGGGTACGTGCATTGTTGTTGGTCAGGGTCAGGTAGACGTCGCCGTTCAGCGGGTTGACCGTCGTCCATTCCGGGCGGTCCATCGGCGTCGCGCCTACGGCATCGCCAGCGCCACGGGTGTTAAGGATGATGCCCGGCAGGTCACCATACAGCGCGCCCAGGGTGCTGCCCCCCGTGGTGGCGGTGGCCACGTCCAGCAGTAGCCATACACCAGTGCCATCGGCGTTGAAGCGGGCCACGTAGAGCTTGCCCTGGTCCAGATACTTGGCGCCGGTAGCGAGGCGGTCGGCCGGGTTGGCGTCGGCGGCATCCCACACGGCGGTTGACACCCACTTGTACAGGTACTCGTTGTTCGAGTCGTCACCCATGTACCACACCAGCGGCTTGCCCGCGACCGGCAGGCCTGGGGCGCAGCCCTCGTGGCGGAAGCGGCCCAGCGCGGTGCGTTTGGTGGCCAGGGTGCTGCTGTTGTACGGGTCGATCTCGACGATGTAGCCGTAGGTGCTGGCTTCGTTGCGGTAGTCGTCGGTGGCGCTGGCGCCCTTGATGGTCACGTCGAAACGGGCAAACTCGTCGTCCTCTTCGGTGCTGTCACCGGCTGCGCTTTCCCACTTGTACTGGCCGCTGGAGGTGCCCACGCCAATGCGGCGCTGGTCTTCGGGGCGGGTGCCCTTGTTGACGAAGATGCCCGGCCAGTTCTCTTCACAGGTCAGGTAGGTGCCCCACGGGGTGTAACCGTTGCCGCAGTTGTTGTTGGTACCGCGGCAGTGAGTACCGGCGGTGGAGTACTTGGTCTTGACGTGGTCGGTGCCGCGCAGCGGGCCGGTGATTTCCATGCGCGAAGCCGTGGTGAAGCGGCGGTTCAGCGGGTCGTTGTCGACTACCTGCCAGCGGCCGCTGACTTTCTTCAGGCGCACCACGCCAGCCCCATGGGCGTTGATTTCTTTTCGCACTTCCTCGACCGGGCGCTTGCCGTTGACATCAGTGGTCGGGCCAGCCGGGTGCAAGGCTGCAGGGTCGATGTATTCGAAGTTGATCGCCAGCAAACCATCGTCGGAGCTGCCGTTGATGGGGAAGAAATGCATGCCGTCATGGTGCATGCCCATGGCGTTGGCCTGGTCGACAGAGGTATTGCTGCCGTCCGGCTTCCAGGGCGCGGCGTCCCGGTTAAGCGGTGTTCCCCAGGGGGCCAGCACGTGTGCGCGGTAGCCCTTGGCAAGGGTGCACGCATCGGTGCGTGACCCAGGGATCGAGTCGAAGCTCAGCGCCAGCCCTGACCTGGCAGCGTTGCCGGTGACCGGCCCGCCAGGGCCGGCAGGCCTGCGGGTATCAGCACCGTTGAAACAACCGCCCAGGCTGGTGCCGGCGATCAGGGTGACGGCGGCGGCCAGGCCGCCGCGCATCACACTGCGTCGGCTCAGGTAAATGTCCATGACGGTGGCCATGGCCGTGTTGGTGCTGGGGTTGCGGTCCAAATTGTCGCCGGTGTCACGACTCATCACATGTCCTTGCGTTGCAGAGTTCAGACCGCACTCTAGTGGGCGATTGTGACGTTTGGTTTGCAGAACCATGAGCGGACGTTGCAACCCTGTGGCGCATTTGAAGGGGCCCCGGAAAGGGGCGCTCTGCCAAGGTTGCTCAGTCGTGCTTGGCGCCCAGGCTCGATGCCCACTGCTCGTTGCGGTTATGCCCACTGGTGCGAATCAGCCCGAGATCCAGGGCGTTTTCACCCTCTGCAGCCCCTTTGCCCTTGGCAATTTCGGCAATGGCAGTGCCCAGGTCCACAGGGGAATTGGACGCATCGATCGAAACAGCCCGCCGGTAGTCGCTGCCGCTGAGGGTTTGCTGCTTGATCGAGTTGGCGTCCAGCTTGACCTCGCCCCTGGCCGATTGCAGGCGGGCGCCGACCAACTGGGCGTTGCCGCCAACCTGCAAGGCGATGCCCTCGCTGCCTTTGAGCGTGGCCTGTTGGGCGACACTGTCGCGTTGCTCGTGGACCACCTCAAGTCGCAGGGTAGGCGAGAAACCCGGATCAGCCTTGCTCAGGGCAGGGCCGGCTTTTTCGCCGACTTTGCCGCCTAGCGGCCCGGCCAGCGATGTAGCAGCGTTGACATAGCCTTGTGGGTTCTTTTCCTGACTGAGCCTGGCATCAACCTTGACGCTGAGGTTATTGACGCGGTCCATCAGGCTGGCCACACGCAGATCGCCCTCTATTGCACCTTCGATCCGCGCGGCGTCCAGGCTGACGCCTTCGAGGCTGGCATCGCCGCCGCTGTGCAGCGCGATGCGCTCGGCACGCAGGTTGCCGGCGTTCCAGGTCAGGTTGTCGCGCTTGTCCATGTCCACCTTCAGACGGCCATGCAAGCCCCGCGTGTCCAGTGCGCCACTGCTGGCGTTGAAACCGGCACCGGCGGTGATGTCGAGGTTATTGCGCAGTTCCTGGTTCGACGAGGCTTCCAGCCGCATGCCGCCGTTCATGGCATCGAGCACGATTTCCTTGGCGGTGGCTTGCAACCCCTGGACCTGCAAAGCCTGCGCGTCGCGTGCGCTGCTGGTCACGCTGAGGCGACCGTTACTGGCAAACTGCGCGTCGATGGCCTGGCGCGCGTTCTCTTGCTGCTTGCCATTGCCAAAGTGGCCACCTAGGCCCCCGCCTTGCGTTGTGCCGGTCTTGGCGGCCAACTCCAGGCCACCGCCCAGCTTCGCGCCACTGGCCTCTTGTGTGGCGGTAGCCGCCTTGACCTGCAACTGGCCATCGCTGTGCAGCGTGATATCGCCCGTCGGGGCTTCGCGGCTACCGATGCGCGTGCCTTCGAGCGTCAGGTCGCCACGGCTGGTCAACACCACCTGGCCTTTGCTGTCGATCTGCGCCACCTGAGCTGTGCTGGTGGCCTGGTCATTGCGCGCATGATCCAGATAGCCGCGCCCATCGATACCGGTACTGCCGGGGCGGTTGCCGACCTTGACCCAGGCATTGCCGTCCAGCTGGCTGGATTGGCGCGCTTCACGGTCAGTGGCTTGGACCAGTTCCAGCGTACCGTCGCTGTGCATGCGCACGTCGCCTTTGCCTCCATCGATACGTGTGCCTTCATAACGACCATCGCTGCCCAACTGCACCTTGATACCCTGCTGGCCATACAGGGAGCCCGCCACAGCCGTACTGACAGTGCTCTGGCGATCCAGAGAACCGCCGTTGCCGGCCGCGCGCACGTTCAGGTCCTGACCGGTAGTGGTATCCAGCCGAGCATCTGCACCAACGGTCAGGTGCTGCTCGCGCTTGTGCTCGGTGTTGGCCGCAGCCTGCATGTCATGGTGCTGCGCCTGAATGTCGAGCGCGCCCGCATTGGCTCGCCAGGCGGTGCCCTGATCCTTGAGGGTATCGACCTTGACCTGCACGCTGGCACCGGACAGTTCGCTGACCTGGGCAAAGCCACGGCGCTGGTTTTCCAGGCGCTTGAGGTGCTCGACGGTCATGTCGGCGCCTACGCTGGGCGCCACCATCGCGTCTTCGGGCGAGGCCTGCTGAAAGCGAGCAGCTTCTTCACCTAGCACCAGACGCTCGATGGGCCGGGTGAGATCACGGTACTCCAGGCTGCCGCCGAGGCTGGCAGACCAGTCATCCTGGCGTTGGGTTTGCTCGGAGGTGTTCTGCACCGCACGGTTCTCCATATGGGTGGCGGTAACCTGCAACGTTTCGCCGGCGTTTACCCGCGCAGCCTCGGTCACCAGCTCGTCGCTACGCAACCGTACGTTGCCGCTTGCCTGCAGTTCGGTGCGCTGCACCTTCTGCTCACGGTTGGTCTGTACGCCACGCTGGTGGTGGCCATCGAACTGGCTACCTAGCCGGTCGATCCCGCCAGTCACCGTGAGGCCGCCACCACTCTGGGTGGTGGTTGTGGTGGTTTCGTGGGTAGCCTGAGTGGTGCCCAAGGTCACTTTGCGCGCATCAATGTCCAGGTCCCCGGCCAAGGCGTTGATGGTGGAGCCGGTGACCTGCACATCGGCATCGGATTTGACACTCACCAAAGCCCCCTTGAGCTGGCTACCCACGTTTTCGATTTTCTGCTCCTGGCCAGTGCGGGTGACAACGTCATAGCCCACGCTGGCCTTGTACTGGCGAGAACCGGGCTTGTCGCCGTCGGCCTCCTTGGTCTGCCCGGCGCTGGCGGTGAGGGTGCGCTGCTGGTTTCGAACCTCGCGTTGCTCGGTCGCCTGCACGCCAGTGATTGCGACATTGCCCTTGGCTTCGAGGTCAAGATGACCGCCAGCGCTGACATTGGCGCCCTCGATACGCAAATCCTCGGCACTGACCAGGCGCAGGTTGCTCTGCGCCCCCACCTCACTGACCAGCACCGCTTCGTTGCGCTCAGTGCTGCGGCTGTCGCTGGCAATCAGGCCGAACAGCTTGCTGTCGCGTGCATGATCGGTCCGGGTGCTGGTGCCCTTGTCCGCCTCCACGGCCAGCGAGCCTTGCTGGCTGTGCAGCGTCGCATCCTGCTGGCCTACCACCGTGCTGCCTTTGACGGTGAGCTTGTCGGCTGTGACGGTCAGGGTGCCATCGCTGGTGAGGGTGCTGCCTGCCAGGTTGCGGCCCTTTTTCTCGTTGCCCTTGTGATCGCCGAAGAACGTCCCGGACACCAGGTCACCGCGATAATCACGGCGCGTACCCTGCTCCTGCAACTGCGTCGTGGTGATCATGGCCTCCTTGGCCGTGATGGCCAGGTCGCCGCGGCTGTGCAGGGTGCTGCCTTGCACGTTCAGGTTGCCAGCCGTCTGCACCTGCATCTGCCCTGCGGTGAGCAGGCTGCCCTGGGCGCGCTCGGTGAAGGTGTCCGTGTCGCTGTCACCGCGCCACAGGTCCTTGCGGTGACGGATCTTTTCCTGGATGGCCTGGCTGTCGATACCCGCCAGGATGTCCAGGTTGCCCCCGCTGTCCAGATTCAGCCCATTGCCCGCTTGCAAGGTGGCGGCGGTCATGCGCATGTCGCCGCCGGAGGTAAGCACGATGCTGTCGTCGGCCTCCAGGCGGGTGCCGTGCTGCTGGGTGTCGGTGGTCGTGGTGTCGCGGTCGTAGGTTTCGCGCGTGACGAACAGGAACTTCTTGCTCCATTGCTCGTTGTCTTGCTTGACCCGCTCAAGGGCCTGGGCATCGAGGGTCAGGGCCTGACCCGCCCGGGCTTCGATGCGGGGTGCTTTGGCCTCTACGGTGCGCAGTACCAGATCGCCCTGTGCATCGAGCTTCAAGGGGCCTTGCCCGCTGTGCAGGACGGTTGGGCTGGCCGCCGTACCCAGCACATCCAGGTTGCCCGCCGACGCCATTTCGATGCCATCCGTGGCACTGACCAGGGGGGCTCGTACCCGCACACCCGCACCTTCGGCAGTGCTCACCACGCGGATGCGCCCCGCCTGCATGGCACCGAACAGGCTGGCGTCGATGCTGGCCGGCGTGGCGGTACGGTGCTCGACCACCGCGCCGCTAGCGTGATCGATCCGGTTGCGACCAGCGGTGATGTCCAGGGTGGTCGCGGCCGCCAGCAGGCCTTGGCTGTCGATGCGCGGCGCAATCAACGCGAGGGCGCCGTCGGCATTGCTCTGGCCGCCGTCCAGCACCTGCAGGGTGCCGCTGGCGTCGAGGGTATTGAGGTACTTGAGCTGCTGCTGCTCGAACGCCGGGGTGCCTACCAGAAAGCCTGCGCGCGTGGTGTTGATGAAGCTGCCGCCGTTGAGGGTGATGCCGTTGGGGTTGGCCAGGATGTAGTCGGCAGCACGGCCAAATATTTCCTGGGGGCCCTGGATCAGTGATGCACTGCGGCTGACCACTTCGTTGAGGATGGTCGACGCTGCCTGCCCCTGGAACTGAGGGTTGGCGGCCAGGGCACCGGCCAGCTGCGATTGCCCAGCCTGGGTGGCGTTGTTCAGCACCAGGCCTGCACGGTCGACGTTGTACTGGTTGAACTGGTTGTGCGAGAGGCCGTTGGCATCGGGCGGGACGATCTCGATCACCGGGACACCATGGCCGTTGTTGATGAGCGGGGTGCCACCAGGGCCGTTGACGGCGTCCAGGCCGCCTTCGGCCAATGCGCTGGTGGAGCCGAGCACGATCAGAAAGATGGCCCAGCGCAAGGTATCGGGCTGGATGCAAAGAGGGGGCGAGGATGTCTTCATGGTTTTTCTCATTGTTGTGGGTGAATCAAAGAGTCATCGACCAGTCCAGCACCCAGAAACCAGGCTCATTGGGACGGCCTGGGTGGTCGCTGGCGTATAGCGCGCGCTGGTAGTCCAGGCGCAGTCGGCTGCCTGGCAGGCTAAATTCCAGGCCGGCTGCCGCACCGGCCAGGCGCTGCGACGGTGAGCCAGCAGCGGTGCGGGTCCAGCCCAGGTCAAGGCCGATGTAGGGGCGCACGTGCAGCGGTGCGCTCCACGTTTGGGGCAGGGGGTAGCTGACTGTGTTTCGCCACACCGCGCTGGTGGCGCCGGAATAGGTCTGCAAGCGGAACCCGCGTACCGCCGAATCGTCGCTGACCAGCATTTGCTCAACGGCCGGCAGTGCATCCTGGCTGTACTGCCCGTTGAGTTCGCTCTGCCAGCGCCACGGCTGGCTGGCCGGGCCTTGGCCGATGTAGAGCAGGCTGGCGCGGTACTTCCTGAAGTCGGGCCGCAGACGCTGTGCGCCCAAGGGTGCGCGGTCGGCGCCGAGCATCGGGACGCCCTGGGCCACGCTCAGGTAGCCGTTCCACAGGCCATGTTGCAGCCACAGCAGGTTCAGCCCGGCTTCAAGGGAGGTGAGGGTAGGGCTCTGCTGCACGACGACCGCCCCGGCATTGCGGTTGACCAGCGCCTTGCGGTCGAGCCGCAGTGAGGCGCTGAGCATCCCGCGTTGGCCACGCCACAGCACGCGCTCGGCGCTCAGCCCTTGATAACGGCTCCGGCCATCTGCGCTCAGCCTGCTGCTGGGCAGCGGGGCCTGGTAGCGCAGTTCGCTTGCACTCAGGGCAAAGCTCCAGCGGCCGTAGGGGACGCTGTAGTACAGCGAAACACCCTGGCTACGGCCCGGGCCACCCAGCACCGTATGCGTCAGCGACAAGCGCAGGTCGTCATTGAGATGCAGCGGGCTGTCCACACCGATGCCTGCCGTCAGCCGGTGGCGCCCGGTAAAATCGCTGCCCCGGTTGTCGAACCGCGTATCGAAATGCCAGCGCCCCTCTGCCCGGCGCGGTTGGACCACCACGCGCGTACCGCCCTGCATTTGCCCTGGCAACAGGTCCACGCCCATGTCGAAGGCGCGCAGGCGGTTGAGCTGATCGAGCCCCTGCTCGACGTCTGGCAGGTACAGCGGGTGCCCCAACAGGTCTGGAAAAGCACCGGACAAGGACAGGGGCAGTTCGGGGCCAGCCAACTCGATGGATTCGACGAAGCCCTCGACCAGCACGATTTGCAACGGGTATCCGTCCTGGGGCAGCTGGCGCAGGTAAGGCCGGCTGGTCGGATAGCCGGCTTGCACGTACTGCTCGGTGATGGCCTTGAGCAGCGCGTTGATCTGGGCAACGCCCATGCACGGCATGATGTTCAGGCGCACGGTGGTGGCCAGGGCAGCGTCGTCCAAGTGGCGATTGCCGGCGACCTCGACACCTGCGACCTTCCAGCAGTGCGCCTGAGCGGGTGCGGCGACAGGAGCCTGGGAGGGCGTTGCCGTGTCGGCCTTGTCCTGCCAGCGTTCCAGGCGGCGTTGCTGTTGCTGGTGTTGCAGGTCCAGCTGATGGTCGCGTAATTGCCAGCTGGCAACGTCGGCCCTCGCCTCACCGCAGGCGAGCACCAACAGGATAAAGCAGACAGCCAACAACTGGCGCTTGAGGGGGATAAAACAGTGCACTTGAGCATCCCAGCAATGCGGTACGGACTTCGTACTCGATTGCGTGGATGCTAAAAGCCGTGGCATTTCCCTGAATGCCATCCCGTGCCTAAGACAATGTCAGGCAGGTTCCAGCGAACGGGTGGGCTCTTTCCTACAAAAACAGATGATTTGCGCTAGATCAGGGCCGAATCTCGATCATCGTGCCATCGCGCACCAGGCTCCAGACTTCCTGCATGTCGCGGTTACGCATGGCGATGCAGCCGTCTGTCCAGTCCAGGGTATGGAAGTACCACTCGGGGTATTCGTCATTGATCGGCGTGCCGTGGATCATGATCATGCTGCCGGCCTTCACGCCTGCCTGGCTGGCCCGGGCCGCATCGCTGACGTTGGGGTAGTCGATGTGCATGGCCAGGTTGAAGCGCTCGCTCTGCTTGCGCCAGTCCAGCCAGTAGAAGCCTTCGGGAGTCTTCTTGTCGCCTTCGCGCTGCTTGGGGCCCTTGGGTTGCTTGCCCAGGGAAATGCGGTAGGTCTTGATCGGCTCGCCGCGGCTGATCAGTTGCAGGCGACGTTCGGACTTGATGACCAGTACCTTGTCGACCTGAGGCTGCACCGCCGGTTGCGCAGGCGAACCCGCCTGCACTGCCGAGACCGGTTTGCGGATGATGGTTTCGGTGTAGGCCGCCTGGGACATCGAGGCAACGCCAAGGCAGAGGAGGGCAAGCAACCAGCGCATGTAGCAATATCCTGAAGGCTCTGTACCGGGTTATGCGAAAGGCACTCGACGATGGTCACCACCGGGCGGCATTTCGTGAACCCTAACGGGGGGTGGTCGATACGTTCATCGGCGGCAGGTATTCATGGCCTATGGGGAACTGCTGCTCGATTCGGTCGCGATAGTAGCATTCTAATGTCCGTGCCACGGTCCGGAAAGCCAGGGCGTCCCAGGGGATCTCATGCTCCTCGAACAGTCGCACTTCCAGGCTTTCAACGCCGACTGCAAACGCAAGGTCCGCCAGCTCAGCGCGGAAGAAGACATGTACCTGGTTGATGTGCGGCAGGTCGAACAGCTGGTACAACGTCATCGAGCCTACACGCGCGCAGGCTTCTTCGACGGTCTCGCGACGGGCGGCCTGGTCGAGCGTCTCGCCGTTTTCCATGAAGCCGGCAGGCAATGTCCAGAAACCACGGCGCGGTTCAATGGCGCGGCGGCACAGCAGCACCTGGCTGCCATGGGTAGGCAGCACGCCGGCTACCACGTTGGGGTTCTGGTAGTGGATGGTGTGGCACGCGGGGCAAACGTACCGCAACCGTGTGTCGCCCTGGGGGATCTGTTCGATGACCGGCTGACCGCACGCACTGCAGAAATTCATGGAGGCTTCCTTTTGTCGTGGCCTATCTTGGCGTGGTGGCTCGGCCGCCGCAAGCGGCAGGGGTTGGGTGGCTGACGGCTTTCGTGCATCATGCAGGGCAGGCCTTGGATACGAGTGAGCGCGATGCTGGACGAGCTACTTCGCCGAATGAGCAACCACCAACCTGCAACCCTGGAATCGGATCGGCGGTTCCCGGAAGCGGCGGTACTCTTGCCCATTACCCGCAGCGAAGTGCCTGAGCTTGTGCTTACCTTGCGCGCCAAGGGGCTTTCGACCCATGGTGGCGAAGTCGCCTTCCCGGGTGGGCGGCGCGATCCCGAAGACCCGAACCTGGTCTTCACCGCCCTGCGCGAGGCTGAAGAAGAAATTGGCCTGCCACCAGGGCTGGTAGAGGTTCTTGGCCCGCTCAGCCCCCTGATATCCTTGCATGGCCTGAAGGTCACGCCCTACGTCGGCGTCATTCCCGACTTTGTCGAATACCGCCCCAACGATGCCGAGATTGCGGCGGTATTCACCGTTCCCCTGGAGTTCTTCCGCCAGGACCCTCGCGACCATACCCACCGCATCGATTACCAGGGCCGCAGCTGGTATGTGCCCAGTTACCGCTACGGCGAATACAAGATCTGGGGGCTGTCGGCGATCATGATCGTCGAACTGGTCAACCTGTTGTTCGACGCCGGTATCTCCCTGCACCGTCCCCCTGAGCGTCCTACCGACAAACGAGCAGGGCCCACCCTGCCATCGGCATCCCAGCCTGAGGAGCAACCATGAAATATCGCCTGGGCGACCTGCGGGTCGAGACGCATCCCACCAGTTGGGCTGCACCAAACGCCACGCTCATCGGCAATGTCCGTCTCCAGGCCCATGCCAGCGTCTGGTTTGGCGCTGTGCTGCGTGGTGACAACGAGCTGATCGACATCGGTGAAGGCAGCAACGTGCAGGACGGCACCGTGATGCATACCGACATGGGCTCGCCCCTGACCTTGGGTAAAGACGTGACCGTTGGGCATAACGCCATGCTTCATGGCTGCACGGTGGGCGACTACAGCCTGATCGGCATCAACGCGGTCGTGCTCAATGGTGCACGTATCGGCAAGCACTGCATCATCGGCGCCAATGCCCTGATCGCCGAGGGCAAGGAGATTCCCGATGGTTCGCTGGTCATGGGTTCGCCCGGCAAGGTCGTGCGCGAGCTGACCGAACAACAGAAACGCATGCTTGAGGCCAGCGCGGCGCACTATGTCCATAACGCCCAGCGCTACGGCAAGGAGCTGGTGCCCGACGATGAGTGAGGTAAACGAGCGCCCGGTGGCGTCCCCCTGCGTCAACATCTGTGCCCTTGATGAGCAGGATATCTGTACCGGCTGCCAGCGCAGCGTGGCAGAGATAGGCCAATGGGGCCGGATGAGCAACGATGAGCGACGCGGTGTGCTCAGGCGTTGCCATGAGCGCGCCACCGCAGCCGGGCTGGTGCTCTAGCGGTACTGCGGTTGCCTCCCAGGGCGGGCAACGGTAATCTGTGCCGCTTGCCCAAAGACTACCCGCCATGCTCTTTCTGATTGCCTATATCAGCAGTGTCGTGCTGATCAACTACGCCTTCTCCAGCGCCCCGCACCTGGACGTCATCTGGTCCGCCTGGGGTGGCCTGGTCTTCATCCTGCGCGACATGGTGCAGACCCGCTTCGGGCATGGGGCGCTGGTGGCCATGCTGGCGGCTCTGGTGCTGTCCTACGTCACCTCCGAGCCTGCCATCGCCCTGGCCAGCGCCACGGCGTTCTTCGTCTCCGAGCTGATCGACTGGCTGGTCTTCAGCGTCACCCGGCGGCCCCTGCGCGACCGGCTGTGGTTGAGCTCGGCATTAAGCATTCCGGTCGATACGTTCATCTTCTTCGGCATGATCGGTGCGCTCACACCGATGGTGATCGGCACCGCCATGGCGTCGAAATTCGCCGGTGTCACGGCCGTCTGGCTGGCCATGGCATTTCGCGCCCGACGGGCTGCCGTGGCGGGCTGATGGTGTAGAATAGCGGTCCTTTTTCAGCGGGTGGTGCCGAGCCAGGCGCGGCCCCGGATGCCTTCGAGGACCTGAAATGACCCGTATCGGAACCCCCCTGTCGCCCACCGCGACCCGTGTACTGCTCTGTGGCTGTGGCGAGTTGGGCAAGGAAGTGGTGATCGAGCTCCAGCGCCTGGGCGTGGAAGTGATCGCCGTTGACCGCTACGCCGACGCGCCGGCCATGCAGGTTGCCCACCGCAGCCACGTGGTCAACATGCTCGATGGGGTGGCGCTGCGCGCTGTCATCGAGGCCGAGAAGCCGCACTACATCGTGCCGGAAATCGAAGCCATCGCCACCGCCACGCTGGTGGAGCTGGAAAGCGAAGGTTTCAACGTGGTGCCCACTGCACGCGCCACGCAACTGACCATGAACCGTGAAGGCATTCGTCGTCTGGCTGCCGAAGAACTGGACCTGCCCACCTCGCCCTACCACTTTGCCGACACCTACGAAGACTATGCCGTGGCTGTCGCCGATGTCGGCTACCCGTGCGTGGTCAAGCCGGTGATGAGCTCGTCCGGCAAGGGGCAGAGCCTGCTGCGCAGCGATGCCGACCTGCAGAGCGCGTGGGCCTACGCACAGGAAGGTGGGCGCGCCGGCAAGGGGCGGGTGATTGTCGAAGGTTTCATCGATTTCGATTACGAGATCACCCTGCTGACCGTGCGTCACGTCGGGGGCACCACTTTCCTCGAACCGGTTGGGCACCGTCAGGAAAAAGGCGACTACCAGGAGTCCTGGCAGCCGCAGGCCATGACCCCCAAGGCGCTGGCCGAGTCGCAGCGGGTGGCCAAGGCGGTCACCGATGCCCTGGGCGGGCGTGGGCTGTTCGGTGTGGAGTTGTTCGTCAAGGGCGATCAGGTCTGGTTCAGCGAAGTGTCGCCACGCCCGCACGACACCGGCCTTGTTACCCTGATCTCCCAGGACCTGTCGCAGTTCGCCCTGCATGCCCGCGCCATTCTCGGGTTGCCAATCCCGGTGGTGCGTCAGTTCGGTCCTAGTGCTTCGGCCGTTATCCTGCCGCAGGGGCACTCACAGCAGACCGCCTTCGCCAATCTCGGCGCTGCGCTGAGCGAACCGGATACCGCTATTCGCCTGTTCGGCAAGCCTGAGATCAGCGGCACTCGTCGTATGGGCGTTTGCCTGGCCCGTGACGAATCCATCGAAGCGGCGCGCGCCAAGGCGACCCGTGCGGCCCAGGCCGTGGAAGTAGAGTTCTGATAGACCCGTCGGGGCCGCTCAGGCGGCCCCGACAGTCCTGCTATGAAGTCGCTGAGCGTCCTAAAGCTCGGTATTGCGCGTCTCCTTCAGGCACAGTACGGCGATCAGGCTGATCACGGCCGCCGCCGAGACATACCCGCCCACCCAGCTCAGGCCGCCCATGCTCACCAGCTTCTGAGCGAAGAAAGGCGCTGCCGATGCGCCAACAATACCGCCCAGGTTATAGGCTGCCGAAGCGCCGGTATAACGCACATGGGTGGGGAACAGCTCTGGCAGCAAGGCGCCCATTGGCGCGAAGGTCACGCCCATCAGGAACAACTCGATGGCCAGGAACAGCGCCACGCCGGTGGTCGAGCCCGAGGTCAGTAGCGGTTCCATGGTAAAACCTGACGCCACGGCCAGCAGGCCGCCGACGATCAGCACAGGCTTGCGTCCGTAGCGATCGCTGAGCCAGGCCGACAGCGGCGTCGCCAAGGCCATGAACACCACCGCAAAGCACAGCAGCCCCAGGAACGTTTCACGGCTGTAGCCCAGCGTGCTTACGCCGTAGCTCAAGGAAAATACGGTGGAAATGTAGAACAGCGCGTAGCACACCACCATGGCTGCGGCACCCAGCAGGGTCGGGCGCCAATGCCTGGCGAACAGGTCCACCACCGGCAGCTTCACGCGCTCCTGGCGGGCCACCGCCTTGGCGAACACCGGGCTTTCCTCAAGCTTCAGGCGCACATACAGCCCCACCAGCACCAGGGCGGCGCTGAGCAGAAACGGTATGCGCCAGCCCCACTGGCGGAACTGTTCGTCGCTGAGCGTCAGTGCCAAGGTAAGGAACAGGCCATTGGCTGCCAGAAACCCGATCGAAGGGCCCAGTTGCGGGAACATGCCGAACCACGCCCGTTTACCGTGGGGCGCATTTTCGGTGGCCAGCAGGGCCGCACCGCCCCATTCGCCGCCCAGTCCCAGCCCTTGGCCAAAGCGCAATAGGCAAAGGATGATCGGTGCCCACACGCCAATGCTGTCATACCCCGGTAAAAAGCCGATGGCGGTGGTGGAGACACCCATCAACAGCAGCGAGGCAACCAACGTGGACTTGCGTCCGATGCGGTCGCCGAAGTGACCGAACAGCGCAGAGCCCAGTGGCCTGGCCAGAAAGGCGATGCCAAAGGTCAGGAAGGCCGCCAGCATCTGGGCAGTGCCGGACCCGGACGGGAAGAACACCGGCCCGATGACCAGGGCGGCCGCCGTGGCGTAGACATAGAAATCGTAGAACTCGATGGCGGTGCCGATGAAGCTGGCAGTGGCAACCCGCGCGGGCGAGTTGACCGGCGCGGCAGGTGCGCCGGCGTAGGTGCTGGTTGTCATTGAAGGTCCCTGGCGGTCTGGGGCAACGCCACGGTGCTCTGTCGGCCTGCAACGGACACACCGATTGCAGCCGGCCGAACAGCGGTTCCCATGGCGCTGGCGCGATTGTTGTTGTGTTCGCCTGGCTGACGATAGCCCAAGGGGATAGGGGCGGGCGGACACTGCTCAGGGTGGTGAAGCAGGACCGCAGGGCGTTTCAGCGAAGCGGACTGACCGTGGAGCGCCGAGTGCGGGTAGCAGGCGGGACGGCAGGGCTGGGTAAGCGTTGCCCGAGTATAGCTATCGGGTTGCCGTCCATACCAGTACCTTGCTGGCGCAATTGTCTTCGGTTTCAAGGATTTCCAGGCGATAGCGGCCGATTTTCAGGCACACCGCACTTTCCGGAATGCTTTCCAGTGCCTCGGTCACCAGGCCGTTAAGGGTCTTAGGCCCGCCATCGCACGGCAGGTGCCAGCCCAGGCTACGGTTGATCTCCCGCAGCGAGGCCGTGCCGTCGATGACATAGGTACCGTCAGGCTGCTTGTGGACATGGGGGTTGCCCAGGCTCTGGTCATCTTCGAACTCGCCGACGATTTCCTCGAGGATGTCCTCCAGGGTCACGATCCCCAGTACTTCACCATACTCATCCACCACCACGCCCAGGCGCCGCTGCTGCTTGTGGAAGTTGAGCAATTGCAGGTTCAAGGGCGTGCTTTCGGGCACGAAATAGGGCTCGTAGCACGCCTGGCGCAGAGCTTCGAGGGTCAGCGCGGCCTGGGGCAACAAGTGGCTGATCAGCTTGGTGTTGAGGATGGCTTCGACCTGGTTGATGTCGCTGTGGTACACCGGCAAGCGGGTGTGACGGCTGACGATCAGTTGCTCGATGATGCGCTCGATCGGCTCGTCGAGGTTGATGCCATCGACCTCGTTGCGCGGCACCAGAATGTCGTTGACGGTGATCTTGTCCAGGGACTGGATGCCGTCGAGCAACCCCCGCCGTGGGGTCTCCGGGTGCTCGTCGTCCTCAAAATCGTCGGCTTGCTCGGGGTGCAGGGCGACTGCGGCGGGTTGCTTGCGCAGGGGGCGCAGCAACAGCTTGGCGCAGCCGTCGAGTATACCGGCCAGCGGTTGCAGCAGTACCAGTGGAGGCTTGAGCAGCGCACCCAGGCTGACGAAGACCTGTGGGTTGCGTCTGGCCAGGCGACGAGGCAGGTACTCGGCGAACACCAACAGAGCAGCAGCGGCAGCCAGGCCTGCCTGCCACAGGCCAGCGTCACCACCGTGGCGTAGCCCAATCAGGCAGGCCAGCGCCAGTACCAGCCATTTGCCCAGGCTGGCGCCCAGGACCAGGGCAGGGCCCGAAAGCTTGGGTTGGCTGTCCTTCTCGCCGCCCGACACCATCGTGTGCAGGCGTGCGGTCTCGATGGCGGTGAGCAGTGCAGACCACAGCAGGACAATTGCCGAGGTGCCGAGAAGCGGTGCGTACGGCAGGATGTTCATGAAAGGCCGTCAGATGTGCAGAATGAATTCGCGAACCAGCTTGCTGCCGAAATAGGCCAGCATCAGCAGGCAGAAGCCTGCCAAGGTCCAGCGGATGGCCTTGTGGCCCCGCCAACCCAGGCGGGTACGCCCCCACAACAGTACGCTGAACACGACCCAGGCCACGCAAGCCAGCAACGTCTTGTGCACCAGGTGCTGGGCGAACAGGTTGTCGAGGAACAGCCAGCCGGACACCAGCGACAGGGACAGCAGGCACCAGCCTGCCCAGAGGAAGCCGAACAGCAGGCTTTCCATGGTTTGCAGTGGCGGGAAGTTTCGAATCAGGCCAGAGGGGTGCTTGTGCTTGAGTTGATGGTCCTGCACCAGCAACAGCAACGACTGGAACACGGCGATGGTGAACAGGCCGTAGGCCAGGATCGACAGAAGGATGTGGGCAAGGATGCCCGGTTCCTCATCGATCAGCGGCACGGTGCCAGGCGGCGCGAACTGGGCCAGCAGCGCGGTGACCGCACCGAGCGGGAACAACAGCACCAGCAGGTTCTCCACAGGGATGCGCAGGCATGCCAGCAAGGTCAGGGCGATGACGGCCACGGCGATCAGGCTGGCGGCACTGAAGAAATCCAGGCTCAGGCCAAGCGGGGTGATCAGCTGAAAGAACAGCGCACCGCCCTGGGCGATCACCGCAATGGTGCCCAACAGGCCGGGGAGCCGTTTGTCGATCTTACGGCCCTTGGCCAGGGATGAACCCTGGTAGATGGCCGCGACGATGTAGAGCGCAGCGGCAATCAGGTTGGGGATGAGGCTGGGAGAGGAGACCATAAGTCCTGGTGGGCGAGCCTTAAAGAGACGGAGTTTGGCATAAACCGCGCCGCTCTAGGAAGACTGACGGGCGCGCAAGGCGGCGGCGGTGCAGGCACCGGGCAACCCCCGTCGCGACCGGCGAGTGCCGCTTAAGGTGTGCGCGGTCGCTTCACTTCGCTATAATCGCCGCCTTGCTGTGCCTGGCGGGTGTGCATTTCCCCGCGGGCGCCTGACAACCTCGGCTTTTACTGGGCCAGAAAGGATCATCATGTTCGAAAACCTGACCGACCGCCTGTCACAGACGCTGCGCCATGTCACCGGCAAGGCCAAGCTGACCGAAGACAACATCAAGGACACGCTGCGCGAAGTGCGCATGGCCCTGCTCGAGGCCGACGTTGCCCTGCCGGTGGTGAAGGATTTCGTCAACAGCGTCAAGGAGCGTGCCGTCGGCACCGAAGTGTCGCGCAGCCTCACCCCAGGCCAGGCCTTCGTCAAGATCGTCCAGGCCGAACTCGAAAGCCTGATGGGTGCGGCCAACGAAGATCTGGCGCTCAATGCCGCCCCGCCTGCCGTGGTGCTGATGGCCGGCCTGCAAGGTGCGGGCAAGACCACCACCGCCGGCAAGCTGGCGCGCTTCCTTAAAGAGCGCAAGAAAAAGAGCGTGATGGTGGTGTCTGCCGACGTCTATCGTCCGGCGGCTATCAAGCAGCTCGAGACCCTGGCCAACGACATCGGCGTCACCTTCTTCCCGTCTGACATCAGCCAGAAGCCGGTCGCCATCGCCGAAGCCGCCATCCGCGAAGCCAAACTCAAGTTCATCGATGTGGTGATCGTCGATACCGCAGGCCGTCTGCACATCGACGCCGACATGATGGATGAGATCAAGGCCCTGCACGCCGCGGTCAAGCCCATCGAAACGCTGTTCGTGGTCGATGCCATGACCGGCCAGGACGCTGCCAACACCGCCAAGGCGTTCGGCGAGGCCCTGCCGTTGACCGGCGTGGTGCTGACCAAGGTCGATGGTGATGCGCGTGGCGGTGCGGCGCTGTCGGTGCGCGCCATCACCGGCAAGCCGATCAAGTTCATCGGCATGGGCGAGAAGAGCGAAGCGCTCGAACCGTTCCACCCCGACCGGGTGGCCTCGCGCATCCTGGGCATGGGCGACGTGCTCAGCCTGATCGAGCAGGCCGAGCAGACCATCGACAAGGCCAAGGCCGACAAACTCGCCAAGAAGCTGAAGAAAGGCAAGGGCTTCGACCTCGAGGACTTCCGTGACCAGCTTCAGCAGATGAAGAACATGGGCGGCCTGGGCGGGCTGATGGACAAGCTGCCGAGCATTGGCGGCGTTAACCTGTCGCAGAGGGGCAATGCCCAGGGCGCCGCCGAGAAGCAGTTCAAGCAGATGGAGGCGATCATCAACTCCATGACCCCGGCCGAGCGTCGCGATCCCGACCTGATCAGCGGCTCGCGCAAACGCCGCATCGCCTTGGGTTCCGGCACTCAGGTGCAGGACATCGGCCGGCTGATCAAGCAGCACAAGCAGATGCAGAAAATGATGAAGAAGTTCTCCAGCAAGGGCGGCATGGCCAAGATGATGCGAGGGCTCGGCGGCATGCTGCCGGGCGGTGGCATGCCCAAGCTGTGAAGTTTTCCGGGGCAGGTCATTTTTGGGCCGGCCCCTCACCCCGCGCAAGCGGGACAACGGTCGCGATTTTCGCGGCTTACGCAGCAAGTCTGGACGGTCGAGCAAGTGCCGACCGAAAAAGTCATTTGCAAATGTCCGTGTATTCCTTGAGAATATGCGGCCTTTTGGGCACCCGTGTGCCTATTTGGCATTCAGATTTGCAGTACCAACTGCAGCACCGACTATAGGAACGATGTTCACATGGTAACCATTCGTCTGGCCCGTGGCGGCTCGAAAAAGCGCCCTTTCTACCACCTGACCGTGACCAACTCGCGTAACGCCCGTGACGGCCGTTTCGTTGAGCGCGTAGGTTTCTTCAACCCGATCGCTGCTGGCGCCGAAGTCAAGCTGTCGGTCAACCAAGAGCGCGTCACCTACTGGCTGAGCCAGGGCGCACAGCCGTCTGAGCGTGTTGCTCAGCTGCTGAAGGACGCTGCCAAGGCTGCCGCCTGAGCAATATGAACGCGACGCCAGAAAAGGCTGACGACCTCATCGTCGTTGGCAAGATTTTTTCGGTTCACGGCGTTCGCGGCGAGGTGAAGGTGTATTCCTTTACCGATCCGATTGAAAACCTGTTGGATTATCCAAGCTGGACGCTTCGGCACGAAGGCAAGGTAAAGCAGGTCGAGCTGGTCAGCGGTCGTGGCTCCCAAAAGGGCCTGGTCGTGAAACTGAAAGGTCTCGAGGATCGTGACGAAGCCCGTCTTCTGAGCGGTTACGAAATCTGCATTGCGCGGAGCCTTTTGCCCAACCTGGCCGCCGATGAGTACTACTGGTACCAGTTGGTAGGTCTGAAGGTCATCAACCAGGACGAACACCTGTTCGGCAAGGTCGATCACCTGTTGGAGACCGGTGCGAACGATGTAATGGTGGTCAAGCCGTGTGCAGGCAGCCTGGATGATCGCGAGCGTTTGTTGCCCTACACGGCGCAATGCGTGCTCGATATCGACCTGGATGCAAGCGTGATGCGGGTTGAGTGGGACGCGGACTTCTAACCGATGGGTAACCTTCGCGTAGACGTCATCACGTTGTTCCCCGAGATGTTTTCGGCCATCACGGAGTACGGCATTACCAGCCGCGCGGTGAAACAGGGGTTGCTTCAGGTAACGTGCTGGAACCCGCGGGACTACACCACAGATCGTCACCATACGGTAGATGATCGGCCGTTTGGCGGTGGTCCTGGCATGGTGATGAAAATCAAGCCTCTGGAAGATGCCCTGGTCAACGCCAGGCAGGCAACCGGAGCTGCGGCGAAGGTGATCTACCTTTCGCCACAAGGCCGCAAGCTGACTCAGCAGGCGGTCAAAGGCCTGGCCGAACAGGAATCATTGATCCTGATCGCCGGTCGTTATGAAGGCATCGACGAGCGTTTCATTGAAGCTCATGTCGATGAGGAGTGGTCGATTGGCGACTATGTGCTTTCCGGTGGCGAGCTACCGGCCATGGTACTGATCGATGCGGTTACACGGCTGCTGCCCGGAGCTTTAGGGCATGTGGACTCGGCGGAGGAAGACTCTTTCACCGATGGTCTGCTTGATTGCCCGCACTACACCCGACCTGAGGTGTATGCGGATCAGCGTGTTCCCGACGTGTTGCTCAGTGGCAACCATGCACACATCCGGCGTTGGAGAATGAAGCAGTCCCTTGGTAGGACCTTCGAACGACGCGCCGATCTTCTGGAAAGTCGCTCGCTTTCTGGAGAAGAGAAGAAGCTGCTCGAGGAATACCTCCGCGAGCGGGACGATAGTTAAACGTATCGATGGTGGATCACGATCCATCTTAGGAGCACAGCATGACCAACAAGATCATCCAGCAGCTCGAAGCCGAGCAGATGAGCAAGGAAATCCCGACCTTCGCACCCGGCGACACCGTTGTCGTCCAGGTTAAAGTGAAGGAAGGTGAGCGTTCCCGTCTGCAGGCGTTCGAAGGCGTCGTTATCGCCAAGCGCAACCGTGGTCTGAACAGCGCCTTCACCGTGCGCAAGATCTCCAGCGGCGTTGGTGTAGAGCGTACCTTCCAGACCTTCAGCCCACAGATCGACAGCCTGGCCGTGAAACGTCGTGGTGACGTGCGTAAAGCCAAGCTGTACTACCTGCGCGATCTGTCCGGCAAAGCCGCTCGCATCAAGGAAAAACTGTCCTGAGTACAGTTTGCCCGGCGGCCCAGGTCGCCTAGCGAGAAAGAAGCAGCCTTCGGGCTGCTTTTTTGCGTTTTGAACTTCGTAAAGGTGACAGCTATGACCACCCGAGACCAGGAAATCCAGCGCCGCACCGAGCTTTCGGTCACCCGCGTGACCAAGGCGGTGTTCCCCAACACCACCAACCATCACAACACCTTGTTCGGTGGCACGGCCCTGGCGTGGATGGACGAAGTGTCCTTCATCGCGGCCACGCGTTTCTGCCGCTTGCCGTTGGTGACCGTTTCCACCGATCGCATCGACTTCAAGCACCCGATCCCGGCGGGCTCGATCGTCGAGCTGGTGGGTACGGTAATCAAGGTAGGCAACACCAGCTTGCAGGTACAGGTGGATGTCTTCGTCGAAAACATGTACCACGATGGCCGAGAACGGGCGATTCACGGCGTCTTCAGCTTCGTTGCCATCGACGAAGACAAGCGTCCCGTGCCGGTGCTGGAAACATCGAAACCCTTGTAGCGGCCGATCCGGCGCTCCGGCTAGACTGCTCCTGCAAGAAATTCGCTAGCCTTCACGCCGTTGCCGTTGCCGTTGCCGTTGCCGTTGCCGTTGCCGTTGCTTTGGCTTGTGCTTCTAAGCGCGCGGTAGTTCAGGCGCCGCAGATCGCGACTTCAGGAGGCCGAGCGCAGGGATTGCGGAGGGAGGTGACAGGCATGGATGCCTGTCA
>NZ_JBJJMO010000073.1:0-21121 GCF_046231935.1 Pseudomonas sp. KCJK9111
ATCCAGTTCCATTTACTTGCCCCCCACAGAGATCAGGCCAGGTACGGCCACTTTCTTCTCGACGACGCGCATGAGCAGCATCAGGCCCATGTTGAGGGTGAAGTAGATCAACGTGGCCAAGGTGAACGCTTCGAACAGGTTGGCCGAGAACTCGGCGGTCTGCTTGGTTTGCGCCAGCAGTTCCATCAGGCCGATCAACGAAGCCACCGAGGAGTTCTTGAACACGTTCAGGAATTCGGAGGTAAGTGGCGGGATGATGATGCGGAAGGCCTGTGGTAGCAGCACATTGGTGTAGATCTGCGACAGGCTGAAGCCCATCGCCCGCGCTGCCGATTCCTGGCCACGTGGCAGGGCCTGGATGCCGGTGCGAACCTGCTCGCACACCCGTGCGGCGGTGAACAGGCCCAGGCACACGACCACACTGATCAAGGCCGACGTGGTCGGGTTCAAGTCCTGCTTGAACCATTCCTGCAGCCCCTCTGGCAGCAGGTCCGGCACCAGGAAGTACCAGATGAACAGCTGCACCAGCAAAGGCACGTTGCGGAACAGCTCGACGTAAGCGGTGGCGATACCGGAAACGAGCCGGTTAGGCACGGTACGCATCACGCCCAGGATCGACCCCAGCAGCAAGGCGATGATCCAGGCGGAAATGGCGATGGCGATGGTCCACCCCAGGCCGGTGATGTACCAGTCCAGATAGGTTTCGCTGCCCACGCCAGTGGACTTGAAGAATACGCCCCAGTCCCAGTTGTAATTCATCGGGATTTCCCCTCAGACGATTGTTTCACGGGCACCTTCCAGCTTCCGAGGGCAAACTGCCCTCGGATGAAAGGTTAGACACTAACGGGGAGCCTGCCGGTTTAATTCGCGCCTTGCAGCGTGGCAGGCTCCAGGCTGGGGGTCAGGATTTCTTCTCGTCTGCCGCCTTGTCGGTCGGCTCGGCGATCAGCTTCTTGAGCTCGTCGCTCATCGGGAATCGCAGGTTCAGGCCTTTTGGCGGGATTGGCTGCTGGAACCACTTGTCGTAGCTCTTGTTGACTTCACCGGACTTGAAGTAGCCAACGATCGCATCATCCACCGCCTTCTTGAAGGGCTCATCACCCTTGCGCACCATGCAACCGTAGATTTCATAGGATTGCGGCGTACCGGTGATGACCCAGTCCGACGGGTTGCGAGCCTTGGCCATTTCGCCAGCCAGCAGCGCGTCATCCATCATGAAGGCCACGGCGCGGCCGCTCTCGAGCATGTTGAAGGCTTCACCGTGGTCCTTGGCGGAGATCACGTTCATCTTCATCTGCTTGTCGGCGTTCATGGCCTTGAGGATGCGCTCGGAGGTCGTGCCTGCGGTGGTCACTACGTTCTTGCCAGCCAGGTCTGCGAAGTCCTTGTAGGCCGGCTGACCGTCCTTGACCTTGGTCAGCAGACGGGTGCCAACCTCGAAGATACCCACCGAGAAGCTGACTTGCTGCTGACGCTCGACGTTGTTGGTGGTGGAGCCGCACTCCAGGTCGACGGTGCCGTTCTGCACCAGCGGGATGCGGGTCTGGGAAGTGACCAGGTTATAGCGGACCTTGATGTCGGTACCCAGTTGCTTCTTCAGGGCCTCGACGACGGCCAGCTGGATGTCGTGGGAGTAGCCTACAGGCTCTGGCTTGCCGGCCAGGTAGGAAAACGGGATGGAGGAGTCGCGGTGGCCCAAGGTGATGGTGCCTGAATCCTTGATCTTCTTCAGGGTGCCGGTGAGTTCTTCGGCCATGGCCGGCGAAGCGATTACAGCAGCCGCGATGGCGGCGCCCAGCAATTGACGAACGATACGCATCAAATTTTCCTCGACGTGTTTGTTTTTTTTATGGAGCCGTTGGCGGACTCTTTCGTTCAACGGATACGGCAGCTGTTGCATCCGGTTGAAGGGATATGAGCAGAAGTCGTGCCAAGGTCCGTGAAGCATGTTAGCCCCGCTGAAAGCGAGGGCGTTAGCCTTGTTCGACTAATTCAAGTTTTTCAACAGAGTCGGAAATTCGAATGACCTTCAATTTCATGTTCGGTTATCCGAATGAGTGCTCATGCTTGTGTACCCAGCCATATGTAACACCTGCCCATGACAGCCCGATGTTCTGCTGCGCCATTTTCCAGACCAGAGGAAGATTTGTGGCAGATAACGCACTACCTCACGTTTCCGTTGATGCATTTGTGGCGAACGCGTTGCCGGCTTGGCTGACCAGCGCTGATCCGGACCTGCTGAGCACATTCCACCGGGCGCTCGATCTTGAACAGAGGTCAAGCGAGGCGGTCAGGGCGCGTTTGAAAACGTTGCCTGGGCTAGAGACCTTTGCGCGCCCATTACTTCAGGAGGCGCTGCGAGCCAGGGGCTTGGGTGAGGTGAATGTAGACTCCGCCCAGGTGGTGCTGCATGACAAAGTTGCGATACCCAGTGCCGCGCCTCGGCTGCAGACACCCATGAGGGCGCTTTACAGCAAAGAGTCGCTGCTGGTGGCCGCGCTGCACAACTTTCATGAAAGCGAGACCTTTCCCGGCCTGCACCGGCGCGCCCACTTGCAAGAGGCAAACGGCACTGTACTGCCGCTCTCCTTCGAAGCGTTTGCTCGGCTCTGCCGGCAGCTGGACCTGGGCGGGCAGTACCAGCAGCAGCTGCGTACGTGCTTGTTCCCCAAGGCGCGCCCCCCAGCACCCGCCGATTTTGGGCGGCGTGCGGTAGAACAGATTTTCGAGGAGCGTCTACGTGCGGCACTCGATGTTGCAGTCAGGATGGCCAGGCTCAAAGGGCAGTTGACCGAACAAGACTACCTGGCACTTCTGCCACTGATAGCCCAGAAGCCGACCGTACCGGCCGTGACTCAGGGGTTCCAGCCGTTCGAGCTATTTGTCCTGGGCAAGCCCGTTCAGCGTTGCCTGGTCATTGAGCTTCGCGCAGCGGTCAATGGGCCCATGCACGGCTTGATAAGCTGGTTTTCCGATGACCCGGCCGAGCCCATCGGGCGACATGCGGACTGGGCTGGATTGTACGAGCACCTCGGCAAGCGGCTGCGTGAGCGTCGATATAGACGGTATTTCGCCAGCTTGATCGCCCAGCGCGATCGGCCTGCGTTCCTGGCCCAGTTGGCGCAATTGAACAAATCCTCTGATGGATCTACACCGCTCGCTATCGATGGTCGCCATTTCGCAATAGAAGGCTCTGTTTTTGCCTGCCTGCGTAAACGCTTGCTCAATACAATGATCGACGATGCACGGGTGCTGGCCGTCCCTACGGGCGATTTGACTCAACTTGAGCGGCACGAGCGCATCGACGCTTTGAAAGGGGCAGGGCTCGATGCGCTCACCCTGGCCGCGCAGTTCGTTCCCGGCTTGGGCGAAGTTTTGTTCGTAGCGGCAGCCGTAGACGTCGCGCGCGAAGTCTACGACGGTTACGAGGCTTGGCAGATAGGCGACAGGCAGCAAGCGCTGGCCCATGTGTTCAATGTGGCGCAGGTCGTGGCCACGGGCGCGGTGCTGGGGGCTGCGCAGTCTTCGATTGGCAGCGCGTTAGAGCGCATCGGTTTGGTCGACGGCCTCACGCCGGTGAGGGTGGCCAACAGGGGGTTGCGTCTGAAAAAGATGCCGGCGTCGGCCCACAGCCTGGAGCATCCGGGTGAATTGATGCGTAGTTTTGGCGCCGATCTTGAGCAGGTATCCAACCTGGATGCCGACGCGCTGATGCACATCACGGGTCTGACGCCTGAACACTTGCGCAGCTTGCGTTTGCACGGGGAGCCTGCACCAGCACGGCTCAGGGAGGCGCAGGCACGGCACCTGCTGCATGGTCAAGGGCCGACATCCGAGCTGTTGGTCGAGCAAGCGCTGGCGCTTTCAGTGGGCGAGCCAGGCGTTGGCGTGGATACGCTCACTCGCGACTTCACCGGCCTGTCAGTGCCACTGGCGCAAGAAATCGTGGAATGCGCCACCACCGAACAACTGGCGACGCTGATGAGCGGCAAGGTACCCCTGCCGCTTGCTGAGCGAGCGCGTTGGGCTTTGCGTGAAAGCCGCATCGATCGCGCGCTGTTGGGGTTCGAGCATGAGCATGCCGCCAACCTGGACACACTGCGCCTGGCACTGGCGCTGATCGATGAAACATCGCCATGGCCCGTGTCAACACGTATCGAGGTGCGCTTGGGGGAGGCTCAGGGCCAGCTGGTGGCATCCCAGGGCCCGGCTGATGCACAGCGCACCGAGGTGATCGTGCAGACCAGCGGGGGATATCAGTTGCAAGCACATCCTGTCCAGGCCGGGGACCAAGGGCTGCTGGCATGCCTGCTGCAGACCCTGGATGAAACCCAGAAAACCGCTTTCGGCGGCTCATCGGTTACGACAGCCGAATTAGGGGCAGACCTGCTGCACAGGGCGGCTGCCGACCGTTGCAAAACGGCCCAGTCGCTGGGGATGACGGCGCTGGGTGGTCGCTTCAACCCGCCTCGCCGACTCCAGGATGGCCGTGTCGGTTATCCCCTCAGCGGGCGGGGCGAGAGCAGTCGGCAAGCACTACGACGGGGTATACGCCGCATTTACCCGACACTGACCGATGACCAGATGGACGCTTATCTAGCGCAATTGATCGAGCGCGAGGTGAACCTTTGGGACCACCTGAGCGATCTCGAAGGGCGACTGGGACGTCTGCGTCAGTCCCTTGGCTCCTGGGAGGGCCAGGGCAATGGCATCATTGATCGGCGCCGCCGACGCAGGGTGGCCACCCACATTCGTCGCGCTTGGCGACGCAAGACGGTTGCGTCCGAGAATGATGAGTATGTGCTGCGTGTAGAGGGCGAGCAGGTGGGCACGCTACCTGACCTGCCTGATGACATCGATTTCAATCACGTGCGGCAATTGGCCTTGCGCAACCTGGCGCTTACCCATGTCAGCGACGCCTTTCTCAGACGCTTCCCGAACTTGCAGGTGCTCGATTTGCGCGGCAACCAATTGACGCAGCTACCTTCAGGACTCAGCGGTCTGGAGCAGTTGCGCACACTGCGCCTTGATGACAATCGGATCGTATTGCAACCCGACAGTGACACGGTGCTGACCGGGCTGACCCACCTTGAACACATCAGCTTGAGCGGTAATCCGATCGGCCGTCTACCGAATCTGTCTGCCCTGCGTCATCTGCGTGCGATTTCACTGCGCAACACGGGCCTGTTGAACCTCCCGCAGCCCCATCAATTGCTGTGGCGGGGCTTGATGGACATCCGTGAAAACCAGATTCGTGAGGTCAACGAGCACCTGAGCACACTTGGAGACCGCATCCAGCAACTGTCCCTGCACGACAATCCGTTGGACGAAGCCAGTCAGCAAGCACTCGCCACTGCAAACGAGGGCTCACGCGCCCCACGGCACCATGCCCGGGTGTCCATTGACAACGAACTGCTAGACAGCTGGATTGGGCCGGCCAAGCCAGAGATACGCCATCGGTATGAACGCATCTGGAACGCCTTGCTCGACGATGAGGGGTCGGCCGATCTGTTCCGGTTCCTCGCCGACTTTGCCGAGTCTGACGATTTCGACGAACGACCGCAGTACTACCGCGCACGTATATGGCGCATCCTGGAGTTGTGTGCTGAAAGTACGGATGTCCGCGAATCGGTCTACTCGCAGACCCAAGGTCCGCAAACCTGCGAAGACCGTTTGTTGTTGCTGCTCAGTCAACTGGAGGTGAGGGCGCATATCGCCATACATACGGCTGGGACAAGTGCCGGGCAGACTGAGCGCGAACTCTTGCGACTTGGTCGTTCGCTGTACCGCCTGGACCAGGTGGACAGCATCGCCGCTCGGCACATCGAGCAAATGCGACGCGATCCCTATGCGATGGTGGATGACATCGAAGTGTACCTGGCTTATCGGGTCAATCTGGCGAGTCGCTTGGGGTTGCCGGCTCAGCCGAGCTACATGAACTATCCGGAATTGAGCGACGTCAGCAGTCGGCAGATCAGGCTGGCCGCAGACCAGGTGCTGGCGGGCGAAAGTCTGGATGTACTGGCCGCAGCGCTGGCGCAACGCGAGTTCTGGCAGTCGTTTGCGCGTAGCTATTATCGCGAACGTTTCGAGGCGCTAGCGGTACCGTTTCACGAACGGCTCGAGGCCGCCGAACGCACCGCCGGCGAGCACGGGGAGCAGGTCTATCTACAGCAAGCTGCTGCCTTGAAGGCTGAACTCGATGCCCAGGAGCAGGCGCTTTACCATGAGCTCGCCATTGAGGCCTATAACCGCCTGTGAGCATGGGCTGACAGGCGGCGCAGCTGGATCAGGCGGCGTGGCTGCGCTGCGTTGCCTCTTCCAGGTACTGGGCGAGCGTGTTCTGTTCCGCCTCCGTGGTAAACAGCCCAAGCTTGGTACGACGCCACAGGATGTCTTCAAGGCAGGTTGCCCACTCATGCTCGCACAGGTAATCCACCTCGCGGGCAAAGAGCCCCGCACCAATGGCCTGACCAAGGTCCTGCGGGCCTTCGACGCCTGCCAACAGTGTCCAGACGCGGCTGCCATAGGTGCGTGCCCAGCGCTGGGCAATGGCCGGGGCGAGCCAGGTATGCCGAGCAAGCAAGGCTTCTTCAAGTGCCTGCGGCGTGGTCATGTCCTCGCCGCCCGGCAGGGTTGCTTCGGCCGTCCAACTGCCGCCCATCTGGCTGAAGAACGGCTTGAGCTCGGCCATGGCCGATTCGGCCAGCTTGCGGTAAGTGGTGAGCTTGCCACCGAAGACCGAGAGCAGGGGGGCTTCACCGTGGGCGGCGGACAGTGCCAAGGTGTAGTCACGGGTAACGGCCGACGGGTTGTCCGACTCGTCATTGCACAGGGGGCGAACGCCTGCATAGGTGCTGAAGATGTCACTGCGCTGCAGCTGGTGATTGAAGTGGGCGTTGACCACCTTGAGCAGATAGTCGGTTTCCTGATCGGTGATCGCTACCTTGGCAGGGTCGCCTGTGTATTCACGGTCAGTGGTGCCGATCAGCGTAAAACGATCAAGATACGGAATGCAGAAAACGATGCGCTGGTCTTCGTTCTGCAAAATGTAAGCGTGCTCGCCTTCATACAGCCGGGGGACGATCAGGTGGCTCCCCTGAATCAGGCGAATGCCGTAAGGAGCGTCCAGTTTCAGGTCGTTCTTGATGAACTGCGCAACCCATGGGCCGGCGGCGTTCACCAGCCCTTTGGCCCGCACCGTCCGGGTGCTGCCGTCGGCGTGCTGCACATCCACTTCCCAGATGGCGCCGACACGCCTGGCGCCCAGGCACAGTGTCTGGGTGTGAATATGCGCGCCATGTTCACGGGCGGCCATGGCGTTGAGGACCACCAGGCGAGCGTCGTCAACCCAGCAGTCGGCATATTCGAAACCGCGGGTGATGGCCGGCTTGAGCGCGGAGCCCGCGCCAAATCGCAGGCTGCGCGAGGCGCCAAGGCGCTTGCGCTTGCCCAGGTGGTCGTACAGGAACAGGCCAGCACGGATCATCCAGGCGGGGCGCAGATGGGGGCGGTGGGGCAGCACGAAACGCATGGGCTTAACAATGTGCGGTGCCTTGGCCAACAGGACTTCGCGTTCGGCCAGGGCCTCACGTACCAGACGAAACTCGTAATGCTCAAGGTAGCGCAGACCACCGTGAATCAGCTTGCTGCTGGCTGATGAGGTGTGCCGGGCCAGGTCGTCCTTTTCACACAGAAAGACTTTCAGGCCGCGGCCGGCAGCGTCGGCGGCGATGCCCACACCGTTGATGCCACCGCCTATCACCACCAGGTCATAGCAATCGGCGACGGGAGCGCTGGTCGAATCGGGCTGGGACACAGGGGAGGTCTCCTGGAGCAATTTGTATCGAAAGTGAACATTTATGTTCGTTTCCGAAAATACTAGCGCAAGCGAACGCGACTCGCCAGTCCGTATTCATAGAAAATACTGATCAGGTGACAAGCAAATGAACATTAACGAAAAAAGCCCGTAGGGGCGCGGGCTTGTGCCACCCCCACGGTTGCAGCGCCGGTCGAGGCAACCTAAACCACTTCGACACGCACCTTGTGGTCATTGAGCAGTTGTACCAGGGCAGGGGTTGGGGTCTGATCAGTCACCAGGCAGTCGACCAGGCTGATGGCGCCCAGGCGCACCATGGCATTGCGCCCGAACTTGCTGGAGTCCGCAGCCAGGATCACCTGTCGAGCATTGGCGATGATCGCCTGGGATACGCGCACTTCCTGATAGTCGAAATCCAGCAGGCTCCCGTCTTCATCAATGCCGCTGATACCGACCAGGGCGTAATCGACCTTGAACTGATTGATGAAGTCGACACTGGCCTGACCTACGACGCCGCCATCACGGCGCACGGTGCCGCCCGCCACCAGGACCTCGAAGTCATCCTTGGCCGCCAGGATGGAAGCCACGTGCAGGTTGTTGGTGATGACCTTCAGTTGGCTGTGGTTGAGCAAAGCACGCGCGATGGATTCGGTGGTGGTGCCGATATTGATGAACAGCGAGGCATGATCGGGCACCTGCCGAGCGACAGCCTCGGCGATGCGCTGCTTTTCATCACGCATCTGGTCGGCGCGCATGGCATATGCCGTGTTTTCAACGCTTGAATCGTAGGCTGCGCCCCCGTGGTAACGGCGCAACAGGTCGAGCTCTGCCAGTTGATTGATGTCGCGGCGGATCGTCTGCGGGGTAACGACGAACAGCTGCGCCATTTCCTCGATACTGACGTAGCCGCGGTCGCGGACCAGTTCGAGGATTTGTTGTTGGCGTGGAGGCAAATTCATGGACGTCCTTCGGAGCAGCCTGACAAATGCTGCAATGATGCCGTAGGACGGGGATGACGACCAGCGTGCCGTCCGAAGGGTGGATTCGGCGCAGACCTTGGAGCGGAGTGCGCCGTTGCCTACGATAATCAGGCGTCGTGGTCTTCCCAATCGCGGGTGCGATCGACGGCTTTTTTCCAGCCGCCGTACAATTTCTCTTTTTGCGCTTCATCCAGTTGCGGGCTGAACTCCCGCTCGATGATTGCCTTGTTGCGCAATTCGTCCAGGCTGCTCCAGAAACCGCAAGCCAGGCCCGCCAGGTAGGCTGCACCCAGCGCCGTGGTCTCGCGCATCTTGGGGCGCTCGACGCACGTGCCGAGGATATCGGCCTGGAACTGCATCAGGAAGTTGTTGGCCACGGCGCCGCCGTCAACCCGCAGTTCGGACAGGCGTTGGCCGCAGTCCTGCTGCATGGCATCGAGCACGTCGCGGGTCTGGTAGGCGATGGACTCCAATGCTGCGCGGATGATGTGATCCACCTTGACGCCGCGGGTCAGGCCAAACAGCGCCCCGCGGGCATAAGGGTCCCAGTAGGGGGCGCCAAGGCCGGTGAAGGCAGGCACCAGGTAGACGCCATTGCTGTCCTTGACTTTGCTGGCGAAGTACTCGGTATCCAACGCGTCATTGACGATCTTCAGTTCATCGCGCAGCCACTGGACCGTCGAGCCGCCGTTGAACACGGCCCCCTCCAGGGCATAGGCCACTTCACCGCGCGGGCCACAGGCGATGGTGGTCAGCAGGCCATGGGAGGAAGTGACGGCCTTGTCGCCCGTGTTCATCAGCAGGAAACAACCAGTGCCATAGGTGTTCTTCGCCTGCCCCGGTTCCACGCACATCTGCCCGAACAGGGCCGATTGCTGGTCCCCGGCGATGCCGGCGATGGCGATGCCACTTTTGGTATGCCCATAGACCTCGGAGGAGGAGCGCACCTCTGGCAGCATTTGCGCAGGGATGCCCAGGATGTCGAGCAGCTTTTCATCCCACTGCAGCGTGTGGATGTTGAACATGAGGGTTCGCGAGGCATTGGTGTAGTCGGTGACATGCACCTTGCCGCCGGAAAACTTCCAGATCAGCCAGGTATCGACGGTGCCGAACAGCAGTTCGCCACGCTCGGCGCGTTCCCGGGCGCCGTCGACATTGTCCAGGATCCACTTAAGCTTGGTACCGGAAAAGTACGGGTCGGTGACCAGACCCGTGGTTTTACGAATGTAGTCCTCAAAGCCGTCGCGCTTGAGCTGGGCGCAGATTTCAGTGCTGCGCCGGCATTGCCAGACGATGGCGTTGTATACCGGGCGGCCGGTTTCCTTGTCCCAGACGACGGTCGTTTCGCGCTGGTTGGTGATACCCAGGGCCGCAACCTGGGCATGGCTGATGCCAGCTTGGGCCAGTGCTTCGACCATGGTCGCACTCTGGGTGGCGAAGATTTCCATGGGGTCGTGCTCGACCCAACCTGCCTGCGGATAATGCTGGACGAACTCACGCTGGGAGGTGCCGACCACATTGGCGTCGCGGTCGAAGATGATCGCACGCGAACTGGTGGTGCCCTGGTCCAGGGCGATGATGTACTGCTTGTCCTGAGTGTCTGTCATGGTGTTGGCCTTGCAAAATAGGGGTCGTGGCGGGTCTGGCTGCCGTGCTCAGTTGACTTGCGTATCGCCTTGGCGACCGTCGCTTGCCGCAGGCGTGGACGTTGGAGCTGCGGGCAAATTGCGGGCAATCAAGCCACGATAGGTGGCAGCACCCAGGCAGGCGCCGATGATAGGGCCGAATATCGGCACCAGGAAGTAAGGCACATCCCGGCCGCCGGTAAAGGCGATTTCGCCCCAGCCTGCCAGGAAGGTCATGATTTTCGGGCCCAGGTCGCGTGCCGGGTTCATGGCAAAGCCGGTCAAGGGCCCCATGGCACTGCCAATCACCGCGATCAGCAGGCCGATCAGCAGCGGCGCCATCGGGCCGCGGGGCAGGCCGTTGTTATCGTCGGTCAGGGCCATGATGACGGCCATAAGGATCGCCGTGATCACCACCTCCACCAGCAGCGCTTGCGCCGTAGACAAGGAAGGATGGGGATAGGTCGAGAAAACCGCTGCCAGGTCCAGGCTGGATTCACTACCGCGCAGCATGGCGTGCGCTTGTTCGAAATCGAAGAACAGGCTGCTATAGAGGGTGTAGACCAGCGCCGCGCCGCAGAAGGCACCACACACTTGGGCAAGCATGTAGAAAGGCAGCTTGCGCCGCTCGAAGCCGGCGAACAGGGTCAGCGCGATGCTGACGGCAGGGTTCAGGTGAGCACCGGAGATCCCGGCGGTGAGGTAGATGCTCATGCTGACGCCCACCCCCCAAATGATGCTGATTTCCCAGAGTCCGAAGCTTGCGCCTGCGACCTTGAGCGCGGCGACGCAGCCGGTACCGAAGAAGATCAGCAGCGCAGTACCGAGGAATTCGGCCAAGCACTGACTGGACAGCGTGGGTTGGCCTTGAGCAATTGTCATGTAGGACCTCGTTGTTTTTGTTGTGAGTCGCGCGGGGCTCGACAGCAAGGCCCGGACCTTCCGGATGGTCCTGGGCGGATATGAGGTGCACCGTGAAGGTGCACCCCCGGCATTCAGAAACGAAAAAATATAGACAAGAAACGCTGATGTCAAAGGTCGAAAGTGAACGGTCAGTCACGTTTTGGGCAACGGCCGCCAGCGTGATGCCCCATGGTAGAGCGGGGCGCACGGGCTTCTTGGCTGGGATGTGGGAATTGACCTAAAGTAGCTGCCGATCTGTCTTACACCGGAACTTCGTATGACGCCCGCTCTGGACCTGCTGAAAAAGCATCACGCGCACTATCACGTTCACAGCTACGAGCACGACCCCAAGACAGCGTCCTATGGACTGGAAGCTGCAGATAAGCTCGGCCTGGACCCGCAGCAGGTATTCAAGACGCTGCTGGCTTGTAGCGAGAAAGGGGAGCTGCTGGTGGCGGTGGTGCCTGTGGTGGGTACCCTTGATCTCAAGGCCTTGGCGCATGCGGCGGGGGTGAAAAAGTGCGAGATGGCCGACCCTGTCAAGGCGCAGCGGGCAACAGGCTATCTGGTAGGTGGGATCAGCCCGCTAGGGCAAAAGAAACGTCTGCGCACCTTCATCGACGAGGCGGCGCAGCGTTTTGCGACTATCCATGTGAGCGCTGGGCGACGTGGGCTGGAGGTGGAACTGGCGGCAACGACCCTGGCCGAGCATACCCAGGCCACCTTTGCCAGTATTGGCAGAACGTGATGCCCATTCATCCTTGCTACCTGCTCGGGTTGAGCCGGTAGCGGGCACGCTCAAGACGTAGCCCGGGCCTGGCGTCAGTTCGGCCCACTGTGGCGACGAACGCCTGTTGCCTGCTGCACCGTCTGGGTTGCAATGCTGCCTGGCACCGGAAACACCACCAAGTGATCGGCTTTTACTGCGATGCCCACCTCTTCTCCTGGCTGACGATCCACATGGCTGGTGAAGATCGCTTCGAGCTGGCTGCCGGTGGGGAGTTGCAGGCGGTACAAGGTCGAGGCGCCGAGAAAGCTCTTGCCCACGATCACTGCGCGCAACGGGCTGTCGGGGGCATGCACGATGTCATCCGGACGTAGCAACACATCCACCGAGCTGCCGGCAGCCATGCGATAGGCGCGGTTGCCTCGCAGCTCGCCCAGCTCGGTGCTGACGGCTTCTACACTGGTCATCTGGCCACGGATGAAATAGCCCTGGCCGATGAAACTGGCCACGAAAGGTGTCTGCGGTTCATGGTACAGGTTGTAGGGTGTATCCCACTGCTCAAGCCGGCCTTCCTTGAACACCCCAACCTGATCGCTGACCGCGAAGGCTTCTTCCTGATCATGGGTGACCAGGATGGCGCTGGTGCCGCGCTGCTTGAGGATATCCCGCACCTCGTGGCTGAGCCTGCGACGAAGCTCCACGTCAAGGTTGGAAAACGGCTCGTCCAGAAGCAGCAATTGCGGCTCTGGCGCCAACGCCCGTGCCAGTGCCACCCGCTGCTGCTGGCCGCCGGACAGCTCGTGAGCGTAACGGCCACCAAGCCCACCCAGCTTGACCAGGTCCAGCATCTCGTCGATGACCGCCGCCTGGCGCGGGTGCTTGGCGATGCCGAAGGCGATGTTCTGCGCCACCGTCAGGTGGGGGAACAGGGCATAGTCCTGAAACACCATGCCGATGCGGCGCTTCTCCGGTGCCAGGGTGAAACCGGCCTTGGAAATGACGTTGCCGGCCAGTTGGATTTCGCCTTCGTGCACCGGCTCGAAACCTGCGATGGCCCGCAAGGTCGTGGTCTTGCCGCAGCCGGACGAGCCCAGCAGGCAGCCAATGTCGCCTGCATTCAGATGCAGGTTCAGGTTCTGGACGATGCGCTGGTCGCCATAGCCGCAGGCAAGGTTGCGCAGGTTGAGCAGTAGAGGTTGACTCATGCGTGGTGGTAAGCCGGTTCGACAAGAAATTCCAGGAGTGCCTTTTGTGCATGCAGACGGTTCTCAGCTTGATCCCAGGCGACCGAACGGGGGTCATCGAGCAGATCATGGCTGATTTCCTCGCCACGGTGGGCGGGCAGGCAATGCATGAACAAGACGTCGGGTGCTGCCAGGTCGAGCATGTCGCGGGTGACCTGGTACGGCGCGAAATGCGCCAGGCGACGAGCAGTTTCCTCCTCCTGGCCCATGGAAGTCCAGACGTCGGTGGTCACCAGGTGAGCACCTTTTACCGCTTCACGGGGATCGCGCACGATCTGCACGTGCTCAGCGCCGATGGCCAGGAACCGTGGGTCGGGCTCATATCCCTCGGGGCAGGCGATGCGCAGCTGGAAACCGAACTGCCGGGCCGCTTCGATGTACGAGTTGCACATGTTGAAGCCGTCGCCGATCCACGCGACGGTCTTGCCCTCGATTGCCCCACGGTGCTCGAGGAACGTCTGCATGTCGGCCAGAAGCTGACAGGGGTGCGACTCGTCCGACAGGGCGTTGATCACCGGTACGCGGGACTTGGCGGCAAAGTCAGTCAGGGTGCTGTGGGCGTGGGTCCGTATCATCACCACGTCGAGCATGCTCGACAGGACGATGGCGCTGTCGCCGATCGGCTCGCCCCGGCCCAGTTGGGTATCGCGCGGGGACAGGAAAATGGCCTGGCCGCCAAGCTGAATCATCCCGGCTTCGAACGACACGCGGGTGCGGGTCGACGATTTTTCGAAGATCATGCCCAGCACACGGCTCTTCAGCGGCTCGAACAGCACGCCTCGCTTGCGCAGGTCCTTCAGCTCGATGCCGCGGCGGATCACCCCGAGCAATTCGTCGGTGGTGAAGTCCAGCAGGGAGAGAAAGTGCCTAGCGCTCATGATTGACTACCTTATCTGCAACAGTATGCAGGCCGACCGTGCGGTTTTTTTTGACAACGGCGGTGACCTGCGGCGTAAGCCGCACGGGGCGGACGAATAGGGAAAGGCGCAATACTATAATTAAATGTCGCCTGAAACCAAGGGGTGAAACCACTTGGCACCCCCGGCGATGTTGCAAGGGGTTTCGCAGGGCACTGTATCGCTGTGTTTTATTTGCTACGGCTGTTTGTACACGGCTTGAGGGCACATTGGCAAACAGGCAGGGCCTGCCGTATGAGTGATAAAGACCAATTCACACCGCAAAGCACGCTGGCTCCTGTACAGGGCTGAGTCCATAGTCGAGCCATCAATACAATGAGGCATGCGGCCATGACCCGTACCCTGCACCACCGTGCTTGTCACCTGTGTGAAGCCATTTGTGGTTTGAACATCGTGCTGAGCCACTCGCCTGGCGAACCTGCCCGGATCGAGTCCATCAAAGGCGATCCTCAGGACCCCTTCAGCCGCGGCCATGTCTGCCCCAAGGCGGTGGCACTGCAGGATATCCAGAATGATCCTGACCGGCTGCGCCAACCCCACCGGCGCGTGGGCGACCAGTGGCAGGCGATTGGCTGGGAGGAGGCATTTGAGCTGGCCGCCGAGCGCCTTTGGCGCGTGCAGCAGGCCCACGGCAACAATGCGGTTGCCGTGTATCAAGGCAACCCGAGTGTGCACAACTATGGGTTGATGACCCATGGCAACTACTTTTTAGGGCTGTTGAAGACCCGCAATCGCTATTCCGCCACATCTGTGGACCAACTGCCCCAGCACCTGGTCAGCCACCTGATGTATGGCCATGGGCTGCTCCTGCCGATTCCGGACATCGACCACACCGATTTCATGCTGGTACTGGGCGGCAACCCCTTGGCCTCGAACGGCAGCATCATGACGGTCCCGGATGTGGAAAAACGCCTCAAGGCCTTGCAGGCCAGGGGCGGACGTCTGGTGGTGATCGATCCGCGGCGCACTGAAACTGCGGTCATCGCAGACAACCATTTATTCATTCGGCCGGGCGGCGACGCGGCCTTGTTGTGCGGGCTGCTCAACACCCTGTTCGAGGAGGGCCTGACACGCGGCTCGCATCTGCCGATGACAGGGCTGTTCGATGTCCGCGCCGCCCTGGCCCCCATGACGGCCGAGGCCATGAGCGGCCTGTGCGGCATCCCGGCGCAGGCCATTCGCCAGTTGGCGCGTGATTTCGCCGCCGCCGACAAGGCGGTGTGTTACGGGCGCATGGGGGTATCGACCCAAGTGTTCGGCACGCTCTGTCACTGGCTGGTGCAACTGATCAACCTGGTCACCGGTAACCTTGATCGCAAGGGCGGGGCACTGTGTACCGAACCTGCGGTGGACGTGGTGGCGAGCACTTCGGGTGGCCACTTCAACGCCTGGCAGAGTCGGGTCTCGGGCCTGCCAGAGTACGCCGGAGAACTGCCGGTGGCGGCGCTTGCCGAGGAGATGCTGACCCCGGGTGAGGGGCAGGTCCGCGCCTTGGTCACGGTCGCGGGCAATCCCGTACTGTCGACGCCCAACGGGCGGCAATTGGACAGGGCACTGTCGGCGCTCGACTTCATGCTCAGTATCGACCTGTACATCAACGAAACCACGCGCCATGCCGATCTGATCCTGCCATCGACTTCAGCCCTGGAAAACGATCACTACGACACCACCTTCAACCTGCTGGCGGTCCGCAATGTGAGCCGGTTCAACCGAGCGATTCTGCCCAGGCCCGAGGGCGCCCTGCACGACTGGGAAATCTTCGTCGGCCTGGCCAAGGCGTATGCGCGCCGTGCCGGACGTGAACTGCCGCCGACCGTAGCGCCAGCGCAGATGATCGACAAAGCCCTGCGCAGCGGGCGTTATGGACAGGCGACGCCCTGGCAGCTGTCACTCGAAACCCTCGATGCACACCCTCATGGGTTGGACCTGGGCCCCTTGCAGGCCAACCTTGCCCATCGCCTGGGCACGTCGAGCAAAACCGTCGAGGCAGCGCCGCGTGTGCTGCTCGATGACCTGCAGCGTCTGGCCCGGCAGGCGCCGCCAGAAGCCGGGCAACTGCTGCTCATAGGGCGGCGTCACGTACGCAGCAACAATTCCTGGATGCACAACTATCACAGGCTGGTCAAAGGGAAACCGCGCCATCACTTGTTGATGCACCCCGATGACCTGCGCCAGCGCCAACTGCAGGATGGCCAGCAGGTCAGGGTCAGCTCGCGAGCAGGGGCGGTGCAGGTGCAGGTACAGGCGTGCGAAAGCATGATGCCAGGGGTGGTAAGCCTGCCCCATGGCTTCGGGCATAGTCGTCACGGTGTGCGCCTTCAGACCGCCCAGGCACAGCCCGGCGTCAGCGCCAACGATCTCACTGACGAGCTGCTGCGCGACTCGGTCTGCGGCAATGCTGCACTCAATGGCGTTCCGGTGCACGTGGAAGCCGCTTGAGCCTTGGCAAGGCCGAGCATGCAGCTCGGCTTTCCGTTACAATGCGTCACCGTGCCGACGCCCGTGTCGGAAAGTCAAGCCGAGGTGCTACATGGATATCATCGAAACGATCAAAGAGCAGATTGCCAACAACACCATTCTGCTTTACATGAAGGGCTCGCCGAATGCGCCGCAGTGCGGCTTTTCGGCCCGTGCCTCCCAGGCAGTGATGGGTTGCGGCGAGAAGTTCGCCTACGTCGACATCCTGCAGAACCCGGAAATTCGCGCCAACCTGCCCAAATATGCCAACTGGCCAACCTTCCCCCAGCTGTGGGTCGGTGGTGAGCTGGTCGGCGGTAGCGACATCGTGCTGGAAATGTTCGAAAAGGGAGAGCTGCAGACCCTGATCAAGGATGCCGCCGCCAAGGCGAAGGCTGCCGAAGCGTAAGAAATGCGCTCCAAAAAAAACCCGCCATTGGCGGGTTTTTTTGTGTTGGCGTCTTATTCTTCGCCCATCTGCGACTGCAGGTAATTTTCGATACCAATCTTGTCGATCAAGCCCAGCTGGGTTTCCAGCCAGTCGATGTGCTCTTCTTCAGACTCCAGAATATCTTCCAGCACGTCACGCGAACCAAAGTCACCCGCTGTTTCGCAGTGAGCAATGGCCGCCTTCAGGTCGATCAGGCCTTTCTGCTCGATTCGCAGGTCGCACTCGAGCATCTCTTTGGTGTGCTCGCCGATCAGCAGCTTGCCCAAGTCCTGAACATTGGGAATACCTTCGAGAAACAGAATACGCTTGATCAGTTTGTCAGCGTGTTTCATTTCGTCGATCGATTCTTTGTATTCGTGCTTGCCGAGCTTGTTCAGGCCCCAATCTTCGTACATGCGGGCATGCAGGAAATACTGGTTGATTGCGACCAGCTCGTTTCCGAGGATCTTGTTGAGATGCTGGATGACGCTGATGTCGCCTTTCATTGGGGTTCCTGCCCTGTCGAAGTGTGCCAATACAGGGAAGTTTGAGCCTGATGCCCAGGCCTGTCAAACCTAAGTAATTGAATAATAAATGAAAATTAATAGGAATAAGAATGTTTGTGAACCGCGTTGGCGCGCTAACTCGTTGAATTAAGGCGAAAAAAAACCGGACGCATGGTCCGGTTTTCGTCATTCTGGGTATCAGGCAGTGGTGAATTCTACCGGATAGGGCAGGGCGGCCTGGCTGACCTGTAGTTTGGTCAGTGTTTCGCGCACCACTTCCTTGGCAAGGCAGGCGCACTTGCCACACTGGCTGGCGACACCGGTGGTGGTTCGGACTTCCTTGTAGCTGCAGCATCCTTCATAGATCGCATCGCGGATCTGTCCGTCGGTGACGCCGACACAAAGACACACATACATAGGGCTGACCATCGCTGGCGGGTTCGATGGATTGGAGCTTAATGTGAATGAGAATGCTTGTCAAAGTGGTTTCAGAAGGCATTTGCCCCGGGTGACCAACGGTCGCGCGCTCAGCATTCGGCCTGCCACCGTAACCTGTGTATGATGGTCAACCTTTGTTGCATGTCGGGTCGGCGACTCGGCCTGCAATGGTTCTTCACTCACATCAGGAGATAACAATGAGCGTACTCGTTGGCAAGAAAGCCCCCGATTTCACCGTACCTGCCGTACTGGGCAGCGGCGAGATCGTCGACAGCTTCAACCTGGCCTCGGCCATCAAGGGCAAGTACGGCCTGGTGTTCTTCTACCCGCTGGACTTCACCTTCGTCTGCCCGTCCGAGCTGATTGCTCTGGACAATCGCATTCCTGACTTCCAGGCGCGCAACGTGGAAGTGATCGGCGTATCGATCGATTCGCACTTCACCCACAACGCATGGCGCAACACCCCCGTCAACAACGGCGGCATCGGCCCGGTCAAGTACACCCTGGCTGCCGACATGACCCACGAAATCTGCAAGGCCTACGACGTAGAGTCCGAAGGCGGCGTGGCCTTCCGTGGCGCCTTCCTGATCGACACCAACGGTGTCGTGCGCTCGCAGATCATCAACGACCTGCCGCTGGGCCGTAACATGGACGAGCTGCTGCGCCTGGTCGACGCCCTGCAGTTCCACGAAGAGCACGGCGAAGTCTGCCCTGCCAACTGGAAAAAAGGCGACAAGGGCATGAACGCATCGCCAGAAGGCGTTGCTGCCTACCTGAGCGAGAACGCCGGCAAGCTGTAAGCCCGCGTCGAGCACAAAAAACCGGCCTTCATGGCCGGTTTTTTTTGCCAGCCGCACGGGCTGGCTTTAGCGCTGAAACGCGCGGATCAATCCTGTCGCCAGCCGCCCATGTCTTTCCAGCGGTTGACGATACCGCAGAACAGCTCAGCCGTTTTTTCGGTGTCGTAGCGTGCCGAGTGCGCCTCGCGACCATCGAAATCGATGTCAGCGCTCTGGCAGGCGCGAGCCAACACGGTCTGCCCATAGGCGAGCCCTGCCAGGGTGGCCGTGTCGAAGCTCGAAAACGGGTGGAACGGGTTACGCTTGAGGTCGTTGCGCGCTACCGCCGCGTTAAGGAAACCCAGGTCGAAACTGCTGTTGTGGCCCACCAGGATGGCGCGCTTGCAACCATTGGCCTTGAGCGCCTTGCGGATGCCTCGGAAGATATCCGTCAGGGCCGTTTCCTCGCTCACCGCCATGCGCAGCGGGTGGTCGAGTTTGATGCCGGTGAACTCCAGCGCCGCGGCCTCGATGTTGGCGCCTTCGAAGGGCTCTACGCGGTGAAAATAGGTATGTTCGGGGAACAGAAAACCCTTTTCATCCATGCCAATGGTGACGGCAGCAATTTCCAGCAAGGCGTCGGTGGCGCTATTGAAACCACCAGTCTCCACATCCACCACCACGGGCAGGTAACCCCGAAAGCGTTCGGCCATTGGGTGACGGTGACCACCGCTGCCAGAGGATTCAAGTTCATCTTCGTACAGGTCTTCGCTCACGCGTGTTCCTCCAGCAGGCGCCAGCGCAGTGTTTCCCCGGCGCGCAGCGGAATCACGGTTTGCTCACCGAAGGGCAGGCTTTCTGGGGCCGTCCATTGCTCACGAACCAGGGTGATGGTGTCGGTGTTGGCTGGCAAGCCGTAGAAAGCAGGGCCGTGCAGGCTGGCAAAACCTTCGAGCTTGTCCAGAGCGTTGCGCTGTTCGAACGCCTCTGCATAGAGCTCGATGGCCGCATACGCGGTGTAGCAGCCAGCGCATCCACACGCCGCTTCCTTGGCGTGGCGGGCGTGGGGAGCCGAGTCGGTGCCGAGGAAGAACTTCGGGTTGCCGCTGGTGGCGGCGTCCAGCAACGCCACCTGATGCGTGTTGCGCTTGAGGATGGGCAGGCAATAGAAATGCGGCCGTATGCCGCCCACCAGCATATGGTTGCGGTTGTACAGCAAGTGCTGCGCGGTGATGGTGGCGCCTACGTTGGCCGAAGCCTCGGTCACGAACTGGGCCGCATCGCTGGTGGTAATGTGCTCGAAGACCACCTTGAGCGAGGGGAAGCGCTCGACCAGGCGGCGCATATGCTCGTCGATGAAGCGCTTTTCACGGTCGAATACGTCGATCTCGCTGCGCGTGACTTCGCCGTGCACCAGCAATGGCATGCCGACTTCAGCCAGCGCCTCGATAGCCGGGAAAATATTGTCGATGCTGGTCACGCCAGAATCGGAATTGGTGGTGGCGCCTGCCGGGTAGAGCTTGGCGGCATGCACGATACCGCTGGCCTTGGCATCTCGGATGTCTTGTGGGGTGGTGCGGTCGGTGAGATACAGCACCATCAACGGCTCAAACCGACTGCCAGCCGGGCGAGCAGCCAGAATACGGTCACGATAGGCCCCGGCTTCGGCGGCATTGCGCACCGGCGGCACCAGGTTGGGCATGATGATGGCACGGGCGAAGGTGCGCGCCACATCACCAACGGTGTGAGGCAAGACGGCACCATCACGCAGATGGATGTGCCAGTCGTCGGGGCGCAGGAGGGTCAGGCGATCGGACATTGAGGATTCCAGGCGGGTCGAACTCAAGCCGTAATGCTACCGGAAAAGCCCCTCCAGAGCACAGGTATCAAGTTTTCCCGCGGCCGCCCGATAGCGTAAAGGTGAGTGTCGAATTATGTGGAGCCCGCCGTGCGCCAGCGTTACCTAGCCCTGTTTATCGTGTTTGCCAGCGTGCCGGCCGGTGCCTTGACGTTTCAGACACGCATGGAGAGCATTGCCTGGACGGTGGAGGGTGACGCGTTCGAATGCCGGCTGACCCAGCCGATAGACGGTTTCGGAAGCGGTGAGTTCGTACGCCGTGCCGGTGAGCAACCGGTGTTCCGCCTGCGCTCACAAACCAATGCGATGGGTGCCGGCGGTGCCACCTTGCTGGCTGCTGCAGCGCCCTGGCAACCTGGGCGCGGGGACATCAACCTGGGCAATGTGCGCATGGCACGTACCGGCGTGCTGTTCAACTCCTCCCAAGGCCAGGCCAGC
>NZ_JBJJMO010000074.1:0-20371 GCF_046231935.1 Pseudomonas sp. KCJK9111
TTTACCTCAACAACCTCACCCCCGCAAAGAGGGTGTAAAGATTGCCGGCACTTTGCAATGACAAGCTGAAACCGCTCTTCGTCTCCGTATCTCAGCCGGGGGTTCGCCGCGTGCACACTGGAATTTTTACGAAAAGCCTAGTGAGTGCACGCGGTGAATAAAGGTTCCAAATACTCATGGAGTATTCCGCCTATTCGTTTCAGCATTTACTGGTTATCGCACGGCCAGGCCATCGGCTTGAAAACATCCTACAGACTTCAGAAAGCAGTGCTCAAAGCGGCGAGCCCATCGAGAACTTACGCTAAAGGCAAAGTAATTGGGCATAGCTCAGTATGCCGCACGAGACTTGGCCGCTTGATCCGAACCGGAAGAAAGCGCTTTCAAGCTCAGCTTCACCTTCACGAAAGCTCAGAAGCTTCGGACAACGCAACGTCTTTACTTGAACTCAATCCGATGCGTGTTTATTCAAGCCCAACGGACAAGCCTCGCGTTTATGCATCTCGCTGTAGATCCGACGGAATTGGCAAGTCTGTCTTCAGCGGATCTGGCCGCTTGCCCTTCCCTACGTGATACTGACGTATCTGAAAGACGTACGCCAACACCTGGGCCACCGCCAGGTACAGCCCAGCAGGAATTTCATGCTCCACCTCGGTGGAGTAGTAAATTGCCCGAGCCAGGGCGGCGGATTCAAGAATCTGGATGTTGTGCTCAGCGCCAATCTCGCGAATCTTCAAGGCCATGAAGTCGCTGCCCTTGGCCAGCAGCAAGGGGGCCGAATTCCCATTCTCCGGATCGTACTGCAGGGCGACGGCGTAGTGGGTCGGGTTGGTGATGATCACATCGGCCTGGGGCACAGCCGCCATCATTCGCCGCTGCGACACCTCGCGCTGCAACTGCCGGATACGCTGCTTGACCTCGGGCTTGCCCTCGCTGTCCTTGTACTCGTCGCGCACTTCCTGCTTGGTCATCTTCATTTTCTTGTGGGTTTGCCACAGCTGGAACGGGGCGTCGGCGGCGGCGATCAGCAACAGCCCGGCCGACATCCACAGGGCGCTCCACCCCACCACTTGCAAGCTGTGGATGATCGCCTGCTCCAGCGGTTCGTTGGCGATTGACAGCAGGGCTTGACGGTCGCTGGCGAGCACCACCACGGCCACCACCAGGATCACGAAGAACTTGGCCAGCGCCTTGAGCAACTCGGTCAGGGCATGCATCGAGAACATGCGCTTGATGCCAGAAAGCGGGTTCATTCGGCTGAATTTAGGTTGCAGCAAGCTGCCGGAGAAGACGAAACCGCCCAGTACGATCGGTGCAACGAAAGAGATCACGAAAAGAAGGATCAGAATCGGCTGTACGGCCCAGATGGCCATTTTACCGGAGGTGAGCAAGAACGCCCCCATGGACCGCTCATCGACGATGATTTCGCGGGTCAGGCTGAAGTTCATGCGCATCATTTCCAGCAGGGTCTCGGCCAGATACCCGCCGAACGCTAGCACGCCACCGGCACCGGCCAGGGTTACCGACACAGTGTTCAGCTCCTTGGAGCGCGCGATCTCCCCTTTTTCCCGCGCATCGCGCTTGCGCTTCTCGGTGGGTTCCTCTGTCTTGTCCTGACCGCTTTCGCTTTCTGCCATTCAACCGGCCCTCGCCAAATCGCGTAGCCACAGCAGCGTTTCGCTGGCCAACGCCTGGTAATGGGACAACACATCGGCAAGGCCGATCCAGAAAATGAGCATGCCCATGACCAAGGTCAGCGGGAAACCAATGGAAAAAATATTCAACTGCGGCGCCGCACGGGTCATCACGCCAAAGGCGATATTGACGACCAACAAGGCTGCGATCACCGGCAGGATCAATATCAGCCCGGCGCCGAACACCCACGCCATGCGCCCTACCAACTCCCAAAAATGAGTGACCACCAGGGCATTGCCCACCGGGAGCGTGGTAAAGCTCTCGGTCAACACTTCGAACACCACCAGATGGCCGTTCATCAGCAGAAACAGCACGCTCACCAGCATGGTCATGAACTGACTGATCACCGTGACGTTCACCCCGTTGCCAGGGTCCACCATCGAGGCGAATGCCATCCCCATCTGCACCGCCACGATCTGCCCGGCGATCACGAAGGCCTGGAACAGCAACTGCAACGCCAGACCGAACATAGTGCCGACGATGATCTGCTCGGCACACAGCAGCGCCCCTTTGAGGCTCAACGGATCGAACGGCGGCAGTGGCGGGAGCGCCGGCACGATGACGACGGTGATCGCCACGGCAACGTACAGGCGCACCCGCGCCGGCAACATGCGCGTGCCGAAGATGGGCATGGTCATCAGCACCGCGGTCACCCTGAACAGCGGCAGGATGAAGGTGGCCACCCAGGTGCCGATTTGCGTGTCGGTCAGCTCAAGCATCGGCGCATCAACCGATAAGCTGAGGGATGTTGGTGTACAGGGTGGTGATGTACTCCATGAACTTCTGCACCAGCCACGGCCCGGCCACGATCAGCGTGATCAGCATCACCAGCAGGCGTGGCAGAAAGCTCAGGGTCTGCTCGTTGATCTGGGTGGCGGCCTGGAACATGGCCACGATCAGGCCCACCAGCAAGCTGGGGACCACCAGCACGGCGACCATCAGTGTGGTCAGCCACAGGGCGTCGCGGAACAGGTCGACGGCTACTTCAGGCGTCATGCACGGCCCTCCCAGGCAAAGTCACACACCACCGAAACTGCTGGCCAGCGTGCCCATGATCAAGGCCCAGCCATCGACCAGCACGAACAGCATGATCTTGAACGGCAACGAGATGATCAGCGGCGACAGCATCATCATGCCCATGGCCATGAGCACGCTGGCCACCACCATGTCGATGATCAGAAACGGAATGAAGATCATGAAGCCGATCTGAAAGGCCGTCTTGAGTTCCGAGGTGACGAAGGACGGCACCAGGATACTCAGCGGCACCTGGTCGGGGCTGGCGATGTCGGTGCGCTTGGACAGGCGCATGAACAGGTCCAGATCGCTCTGCCGGGTCTGGGCCAGCATGAAGTCCTTGAGCGGGCCCTGCGCACGGTCAATGGCCTGCTGGGCGGTCAACTGCTCGTTCAGGTAAGGCTGCAAGGCCGTCTGGTTGATGCGGTCGAACACCGGCGCCATGATGAACAGGGTCAGGAACAGCGCCATGCCGGTCAGAATCTGGTTCGACGGCGTCTGCTGCAGCCCCAGCGCCTGGCGCAGGATGGAAAAGACGATGATAATCCGGGTGAAGCTGGTCATCAGGATGACGAACGCTGGAATGAAGCTCAGCGCCGTCATGATCAACAGGATCTGCAGGCTGACCGAATACTCCTGCTGCCCATCGGTACCGTTGGACAGGGTGATGGCTGGAATCGACAGCGGGTCGGCAGCCAGTGCCAGCGGCGCCGCCAACAGCAGCGCCAGGGTGAACAACAGTCGCAGCGCTGCGCTCATCGGGTCTTGTCCTTAGGGTCCTTGCCCATCAGTTCCATTAGCCGCTGGGCGAACTCAGGCGTCGCCTGGCGAGCCCCCTGGGGTACATCCACAGGCTCGGCCAGCACGTGCAACGCTTCGATGCTGCCGGGTGTATGACCAATGAGGATCTGTTCCTTGCCTACCTGCACCAATAGCAGCCGATCACGCGGCCCGATGGCGCGGCTGCCGATGATGTCGATCACCTGACTGCCCTTGATCGCCGAGCCCTGCATCCGGCGCAGCAGCCAGGCGAGCAGGAAGATCAGCCCGACCACCAGCAGCAGGCCGAAGACCATCTGGGCCAGTTGCCCGCCCAGGCTTCCTGGCGGGTTGGCCGGCGTCGCGGCAGGCGTGGCGGCGGCCAGGCATACCTGGCTGGCCAGTGCCGCGGCCGCCGCTGCGATGACGCGCACCCTGGCCTTCATCAACGCAGCTTCTTGATGCGTTCGCTGGGGCTGATTACGTCCGTCAGGCGGATGCCGAACTTCTCGTTGACCACCACCACTTCGCCATGGGCGATCAGCGTGCCATTGACCAGCACATCCAGGGGCTCGCCTGCCAGGCGGTCCAGCTCGATCACCGAACCCTGGTTGAGCTGCAGCAGGTTGCGGATGTTGATTTCGGTGCTGCCCACTTCCATCGAGATGCTCACCGGGATATCGAGAATCACATCCAGGTTCGGGCCTTCGAGGCTGACATTGGCATTGGGCTTGGGCGAGCTGGCGAATTCTTCCATCGGCAGACGACCGGGCCCCTGATTCTGGCTGGTATCGCCCAGCAGCGCATCGATGTCGGCCTGGCCGGCCGCACCGGTTTCTTCCAGCGCAGCAGCCCATTCATCGGCGAGCGCCTGGTCCTCTGGAGAGGTGATCTCGTTTTCGTTAGCCATGATTTCCTCGACAGGCATTCAATTCGTTGGGAGCGGCCGCCATCAGCGGCGTTCGATCGGGTCGATGATCTGCAGCGCCAGGTTGCCCTTGTGCGAGCCCAGGCGCGCCTTGAATGCCGGCACGCCGTTGGCGCGCAGCACAAGATGCTCGGGCAGCTCGACCGGGATGACGTCCCCGGGCTGCATGTGCAGGATGTCCCGCAGTTTGAGCTGACGCCTGGCTACCGTGGCCGTTACCGGCACGGCAACATCAAGCACGTCCTCACGCAGCGCCTTGACCCAGCGTTCGTCCTGGTCGTCCAGGTCGGACTGGAAGCCGGCGTCGAGCATTTCACGTACCGGCTCGATCATCGAGTACGGCATGGTCACGTGCAGGTCGCCGCCGCCGCCGTCGAGCTCGATATGGAACGTGGACACCACCACCGCCTCGCTGGGGCCGACGATGTTGGCCATGGCCGGGTTGACCTCGGAGTTCATGTACTCGAAGTTCACCTCCATGATCGCCTGCCAGGCCTCCTTGAGGTCGATGAAGCACTGGTCCAGCACCATGCGCACTACGCGCAACTCGGTCGGGGTGAACTCGCGGCCTTCGATCTTGGCGTGCCGGCCGTCCCCGCCGAAGAAGTTGTCCACCAGCTTGAACACCAGCTTGGCGTCGAGGATGAACAGCGAGGTGCCGCGCAGCGGCTTGATCTTGACCAGGTTGAGGCTGGTGGGCACGTACAGCGAATGCACGTACTCACCGAACTTCATCACCTGCACGCCGCCCACGGCCACATCGGCCGAGCGGCGCAGCAAGTTGAACATGCTGATGCGGGTGTAACGGGCAAATCGCTCGTTGATCATCTCCAGGGTCGGCATGCGGCCCCGGACGATACGGTCCTGACTTGTCAGGTCATAGCTTTTGATACTGCCAGGTTCGGATGCACTTTCAGTCTGCACCAGGCCATCGTCGACGCCATGCAGCAGGGCATCGATCTCATCCTGGGACAGCAGGTCCTGTACGGCCATTGCGTGCTCCTACTGCAATACGAAATTGGTGAACAGCAACTGGTCAATCACAGGCTTGCCGACTTCTTTCTGGGCGACTTCCTGCACCACGACGGTCGCTTTCTGGCGCAGCATTTCCTGGCCGACCGAGCTGCTGGCCAGGGTCTCGAAGCCGACCCCGGAGAACATCATCACCAGGTTGTTACGGATGACCGGCATGTGCACTTTAAGGGCATCGAGGTCAGCCTGATTGCGCCCCTGCAAGGTGATGCTGACCTGCATGTAGCGCTGGCGACCATTCTGGTTGAAGTTCACCACGAACGCGGGCGTGAGCGCTTCGTAGATGGCCGCTGGCTTGGTGGTGCTGGCGCCTTCCTGTTCAGCAGGGGCGGGCTCGCTCTTGTGCATGATGAACCACGTGGCGCCCACGGAAATGCCCACGGCCACCAGCAGGCCACCCAAGGCCAGGAGGATCAGTTTGAGTTTGCCTTTTGGGGCAGGGTCTTTGACTGCTTCGGTATTCGCCATGCCAATATTCCGTCGTCCATCGGGAGTTACTGGGAAGATGGCTTGGGGTGAGCAAGTGTTATGCCAAATACGCGAGCGTCAAGGCATGCCGCGACTTACAGCAGTGCCGTACGAACAAAAACAGGGGGCCGCTTAGTAGCTGCTGCCCCTACATGCGCTCAGGCGTAATAATCCACAGCGCTGTCCCCGATCACCACCTGCTGCTCCGCAGGCCGTTCCCCCTCGGCAGCGTCGACCGAGCCCTCCCCCGCCCGCGCAGCAACGCCAGACAAGCTACTGCCTCCCTGCCCCTGCGCCGCCTGCCCGTGTTGCTGCTGACCACGCGACTGGTCGGCCACATTGACATCCGGCTGGGCCAGGCCCTGCTGGGCAAAGAGTTCGCGCAGCCGGTGCACCTGGCTGTCCAGCGTATCGCGCACACCGACGTGGCCGCTGATGAAGGTCACCTGGGTGGCCTGGTCGGCGGCGACGTTGACGCGGATGTTCAAGCGCCCCAGCTCGGCAGGCTCGAGCTGTATATCGGCCGACTTGAGGTGCTGGCTGGACAGGTACATGACCCGGTTCACCAGCCCCTCGGTCCAGGCGTTCTGGTTCATCGACAACGGCTGCTGCAACGGGTTGGGGTTCACCGGCACGGCGTTGGCCGTCTTGGCCGTTGCGGCCTGGGTGAGGTTGGCCAGGCGGCTGGCGAAGTCATCGATACGGGTATCGCTGCTGGCGCCCTTGGTGTCTTTCAACCCTTCTTCGAGCAATGCGCCGAAGGCTTTTTCACCGGTGTCGGTAGAGGCTTCCTCGGCCCCCTGACCCGCCTGCGCCAAGGTATTGACGGATGCAGCTTGAGCCTGCTGCTGACCAGGGTCTACGGCATGGGCCGAGGTGGCCCCCTTGGCCTGGGCACTGTGCTCCAGCGCCAGGCGCAGGGTAGGCAGGTTCGCCAGGGCATCGGCAGCAGGGTCGAAGTCCGGCGCTTCTTCGGACGGCGGCTGATCATTGGCAGCCTGCAAGACAGGCGCTACTGCCTCGGCCTGGGCCTGGATCAACTGGGCGCCAGGCTGCGCATCAGTGACCTGCCCGGCAACCAGGCTGGCATCGCGCATGCCGGTATCGGCCTGGGTCGCTTGCTCGGTTGGCGAGCCATTGCCGTCATCGGCAACGGCGCGCTTGTCAGCGGGCTTGCTCTTGCCGCTTGAGGCCCCCTCAGCCTTGTCAGCGGCCTTGCTCGCAGCAGGCTTGTCTGCCGCACCGGCAACCTTGTCACGCCCCTGCTTGGCCATCACCTGACCGAAGCCATCGCCCTGCTCGCCCAGTGTCTGCTGGGGTTTGCCAGCTGTGGCGCTAGCAGAGCGGGATGCGTCGGCCTTGATGTTGGCTTGCAGCAAAGGGTTGGATGCAACAGGCATTAAGCAGTCTCCGCGCCATAAACAAAATGATCACGGGTATTACCCAGCAAAACTCGCGCCAACCAGTACAAAGGCGGTAAGCGCGTGGGCTAACCGGCCGATATACGATGATGTTCGGCCCGGTAGAAGCGCTGCACCTCGGCAAACTCCACATTAATGCGGTTGATGAGGTCTTCGATGCCCAGCAGCGGAGGATGGCGGGCCTTGTCCTCGAGTTCCTGGCAAAGGGTTGCCAACGCAACGGCACCCATGTTGCTGCTGCTACCTTTGAAACTGTGGGCGGCGGCGCCGAGTTCAACTGGGCTGAGGTCAGCGTGAAGTTGGCCAAGGCGTTGTTCAGAGTCGTCCAGGAAGGTCTGCACCAGCTGCAGATAGCCGTCTTCCATGGTTTCACGCAGCTCACTGAGTACCTCGTGGTCGATATGCATGTCAGCCACTTGTTCGCTCCTTGATCAAGTCAGATTATGGCAGAGCCCGACGTGGACTCACCAGATGAACTCAACGTGCGCACAGCGCCCGCCCTCTGTCCAGCGCGCCACCGTAGACAGGCGCCTGACCAATGCCAGTCCTCGGCCACTGAGGCCTCGCTCTGGCAACGGCTGCGCAAGCACCTGCTGTACGTCGAACCCATCGCCGCTGTCCCTGACCTCCACTTTCAGACGCCCACCTTCGGCAAGCGGTTCAACTGCAAGATCGATGCGCACGTAACCTCCCTCGATCACCTGCAAGCGCCTGGCTCGCTCCTGATAGTAATCGGCAAAGCCTGGCGCATCGCATTTGAGCCGAGAGTCCAGCCCCAGCACGCCATGTTCAAGCGCATTGGAATACAGTTCGCTCAGCACACTGTAGAGGGTGCCGGCCGATGAACGCAGGCCGTGTATGTCCTGCAACAACTGCACCAGGTAGGGCACCGGGTTGAAACGGCGCAGACTTTCGCCCCTCACATCGAAACTGAGCGACCAGTCCATGGCGCTACAGCGGGCCAGGTCCTGAGGCAACATCGGCATGGGCTGCGGCAACTGCGCACCCAGCATGCGTATGTCACACAAGCTGACATCGTCACGCGCCCGCCCACCGAAGCGTTGCAGCGCGTCGAGCAGCTCATCGAACAACAGCGCGGGATCGCGATTGTCTGCCAGTACTGCCCGCAGGCGTTGCTCCCCGAACAAACGCTCCTGATCGTCCTCGGTTTCCAGCACCCCATCGGACATCAACAGCAGCCGCTCGCCCGGCGCCAGCGGCCAGACTTCGGTCTGGTCGTCGAATTGCTCGGCACTCAGAACCCCCAGCGGCAAGTGCCGGGAACTCAACGCAGACAACACCTGGCCCTCAGCAGCCAGCACGAAGCCATCAGGCATGCCACCATTCCACACCTCCACTGCGCCGCGCTGCATGCTCAGGTTGACCAGCAGTGCGCAGCAGAACATGTCGCCAGGCAGGATGCGCTTGAGCTTGGCATTCATCTCTCGCAAAACTTGCGCCATGCCATAACCCTTGGCCGTCATGCCGTAGAACACTTCAGCCAATGGCATGGCTCCCACGGCAGCCGGCAGCCCGTGCCCGGTGAAATCCCCCAACAGCACGCGCATGTCCCCGGACGGCGTGAGCGCGGCCAGCATCAGGTCGCCGTTGAACAGCGCGTACGGCGATTGCAAAAAGCGGATGTTCGGTGCATCCAGACAGCCGGAATGGGCTACCTTGTCGAACACGGCTTTGGCCACCCGTTGTTCGTTGAGCAAGTGGTGGTGATGCCGTGCTATCTGGTCGCGCTGGTCCAGCACCGTGGCCTGAAGCCGCCTCAGCCGGTCCATGGCCCGAATCTTGGCTGCCAGAATGACTGCGCTGTAGGGCTTGGGCAAAAAATCATCACCACCGGCTTCCAGGCACCGCACCAGGGCCTGCTCTTCGTTGAGTGCCGTGAGAAAAATGATGGGCACCAGGGCTTCGCCAGCCAAGGCCTTGATCTGCCGCGCCGCCTCGAAGCCGTCCATGACCGGCATCAGCGCATCGAGCAGCACCAGCTGCGGGCGTTGTGCCTTGAACACGTCCACGGCTTGCTGGCCATTTTCCACCGTGAACACTTGATGCCCTTGGCGTCTGACGATCTGTGCCAACAGCAAACGATCGGCCGCGCCATCTTCAGCCACCAGCACGGTCAACCCAAGCTCATCAGCCATCGGCGCGCTCAACTGATGTCGAAGAGCTTGTCGAAATTGGAGATGGCGAGGATCTTGCGTACATCGCAATTGGCATGGACGACCCGCACATCCGCCGCGTCCCCGCCGGCATGATCGCGCAGCAGCAGGAGCATGCCCAATGCGGAGCTGTCGAGGTAGGTCACCTCCTGCAAGTCGACGATGACCGTGTCAGGGCGGCTTGGCTGGCGTTCGTAGGCCTCGCGAAAGGCTTGGTGCTTGCCGAAATCGAAACGTCCCTTGATCTTGATCGTCAGCTTTTTACCGTCCTGCGAGACATCGGTTTCCACTGCCATGCTAGCGATTCCTTCGATGATGGCGGATGCGGCTCCATGAAGGTGTAGCAGTCATGGCGCGAGGGGGCAAGCGGGTGACGGGAGTGGTGTGGATTGACAGGCATGGCGCAGGGCCGTGTTGGGTGCCTAGCCCCCGCGGATCTTAGGCGCTCAGCATAGATCGCTGGGGCCGCCGTGCGGCCCATCGCGGCGCTAGGCCGCTCCTACCCTAACCGCGTAGCGCCTGGGTCAGCAGGTTCACAAGGCCCTCTAGGAGCGGCCTTGCGCCGCGATGGGCCGCGCAGCGACCCCAAGACTTCCCCGCTACAACGGCCCCTGCCGTGGTAGCCGCTGGGACAATTCGTCGAGCAGGCGCTGCTCGCGCTTGTCCTCGGCGCGCCGAGCCTCGTCCATATAGCGTTGCACCAGCTTGCGCAGGCCCTCTACTCGCGCATACGCCTGCTGCCAAGTGTCGCGGGCGTTGGCGAGGTTGTTCTGGTGCCAGGTGAGGCTCTGGCGCTGTTGGGTCATGGCCGTTTCCAGCTGGCCGAGAAAGCGCTGGTAGTTGACCAGCCAGTTCCCGTCGACACCCTGGCCACCCCGGTTGAGCCACTGCTGTTGATAATCCTCGCGAAAGCGCTCCAGCTCCGTCAGCTTGGCCTGGGCCGTGGCCACCTGCTGCTGAAAGTGCCCCAGACGCTGGACCGCCTTGCGCTCGGCTTCCTCGGCCATGTCCACCACGGGAGCCAGGCGCGCCGCACGTCCGGGCAGTGCCATGGCCTATCAGCCCGCCGGGGGCGTGAAGATCGCCCCCAGTTGGTCGCGGCTTTGCGCCATGCTCACGTTTTCACGCAGCCCTTGACGCAGAAATTCCACCAGCCTGGCCTGCAGCGCGATGGCAAGGTCGGTCTCGGGGTCCCCGCCCGCCACGTAGGCACCCACGCTGATCAGGTCGCGGCTCTGGGACAGCCGAGACCAGAGCTGCTTGAATTTCTGCGCCTGGCGAAGGTGGTCGGCATCGACCACCTGGGGCATCACCCGGCTGATGGACGCTTCGATGTCGATTGCCGGGTAATGGCCCTCCTCGGCCAGCCGTCGCGACAGCACGAAGTGGCCGTCCAGCACACCCCGCGCCGAGTCGGCGATCGGGTCCTGCTGATCGTCCCCCTCGGACAGCACCGTATAAAACGCCGTGATCGAGCCGCCACCCGGCTCACCATTGCCAGCTCGTTCCACCAGCTTGGGCAGCTTGGCGAACACCGAAGGCGGATAGCCGCGCGTGGCGGGCGGCTCACCGATGGCCAGGGCAATTTCCCGCTGCGCCTGGGCAAAGCGGGTCAGCGAATCCATCAACAGCAGCACGTTCTTGCCCTTGTCGCGAAAGTACTCGGCAATACGGGTGCAGTACATGGCCGCCCGCAAGCGCATCAGGGGCGCATCGTCCGCGGGTGAAGCCACCACCACAGAACGCTTGAGCCCCTCCTCGCCGAGAATGTGCTCGATGAATTCCTTCACTTCGCGGCCCCGTTCGCCAATCAGGCCGACCACGATGATTTCGGCTTCGGTGAAGCGGGTCATCATGCCCAGCAGCACCGACTTGCCCACACCGGTACCGGCGAACAGGCCCAGGCGCTGGCCGCGCCCGACGGTGAGCAGGCCGTTGATACTGCGAATGCCCACGTCCAGCGGCTTGCTGATCGGGTCGCGGTTGAGCGGGTTGATCACCGGCCCGTCCATCGGCACCCAGTCCTCGGCCTTCATGCCGCCCTTGCCGTCCAGCGCGCGGCCCGCGCCGTCCAGCACCCGGCCCAGCATGCTCATGCCCATGGGCAGCCGACCACCGTCGTCGAGCGGCACCACGCGGGCACCGGGGGCGATGCCGACAATGCTGCCAACCGGCATGAGGAACACCTTCGACCCGGAAAACCCCATCACCTCCGCCTCGACCTGTACCGGGTGGTAGCTGTCGTCGTTGACCACCAGGCAGCGGCTACCCACAGCCGCCCTGAGCCCCTCGGCTTCCAGGGTCAGGCCCACCATGCGCAGCAGTCGCCCCTCGACCACCGGTTGCGCCGGCACCTCGATGGCTTCGGCATAGCTGCCCAGGCGCTTGGCGAAGCTGGTACGGTCAAGGCGCATCGGGGTTCTCCACCGGCGCGTCCAGGTCAACACTCACATCCGGCGCTGCCGGGTGCAGCGCATGATCATGCATCTGGTCGAACAACTGCGCGACGGTCTTCTCGATGCGGGTTTCCATGGTCGCATCGATACGGCTGTGGGCGGTCTCGATACGGCAGCCACCGGGAAGCAGGGTGCTGTCTTCGAGCAGGCGCCATTGTTCTTCGTGGCGCTCGCGCAAGGCCTTGGCCAGTTCGAAATCCTGCGGGTTCAAGTGGATACGGATGTTGTCGGCACCCATGGGCAGGCGCTTGAGGGCTTCGCGCAGCACCTGGGTGATCTGGCTGGAATCGCTCGTGAGTTCCCGGCCGATCACCTGGCGCGCCATGTGCGACACAAGGTGCACCAGGGTTCTCTCGATCTGGGTGTCCTGCTCGGCGATAGGCTCCATCAAATGGGTCATCAGCTTTTCCAGGCTGGCCAGCTTGGCCTTCAGGGCCTCGTCGGCCTCTTGGCGCACTTTGAGCTGGGTGCTGTGAAAACCATCACGCTCACCTGTGGCGAAGCCTTCGTTATAGGCTTCCTGGCGAATGGCTTCCAGCTCTTCGAGGGTCAGCGGCTGGACTTCCTCCAGCGGCACTTCCTCGACTTCTTCCTCCACCTCGACCGGTTCGGGCTCAGGCTCAGGCTCGGGCTGGGGGTCGAAGCTGGGCAATGTCCAGACATCCACGCCCTCAAGGTCGCGGGCCCGGATCAGGTCACTGGGGTGGTGTTCTTTGGTCGACATTCAAAAACCTGTCTGTCAGGGTGCCAGGCGCCATGCCGCCTGTCGAAGACTGCACGCTAAGGCAGATTGCGTGCGCGACGCAATCGCCTTGCGCGGACCCATTGGCGGCTCGCCGCTTAGATCATTTCCTCGGCACCTTTGCCACCGAGCACGATTTCGCCGGCTTCGGCCATGCGACGGGCGATGGTGAGGATTTCCTTCTGGGCCGTCTCGACATCGCTGACACGGACCGGCCCCTTGGCCTCGAGGTCGTCGCGCAGCAGTTCCGAGGCCCGCTTGGACATGTTCTTGAAGACCTTGTCCTTGACCCGCTCGTCCGCGCCCTTGAGCGACACCACCAGCACGTCGGAGGACACTTCGCGCAGCAACGCCTGGATACCGCGGTCGTCCACATCGGCCAGGTTGTTGAAGACGAACATCAGGTCTTCGATCTGCTCGGACAGGTCGCTGTCGATTTCACGGATCGAATCCATCAGGGCGCCTTCCACCGAGCTGTCGAGGAAGTTCATGATGTCAGCGGCACGCTTGATGCCACCCAGGGTGGTGCGCGCGGCGTTGGAATTGCCGGAGAACTGCTTCTCCAGAATCTGGTTCAGCTCCTTGAGGGCAGCAGGTTGCACGGTATTGAGCGATGAGACGCGCAATACGATGTCCAGCCGAACCTTGTGGTCGAAGTTGCTCAGCACCTCACCGGCCTGATCAGGGTCCAGGTAAGCCACGACAATGGCCTGGATCTGCGGGTGCTCGTAGCGGATCACGTCGGCCACGGCGCGTGGTTCCATCCACTTGAGGCTGTCCAGGCCACTGGTGTTGCCACCGAGCAGGATGCGGTCGACCAGGCCGTTGGCCTTGTCCTCGCCCAGTGCCTGGTTGAGCATCTTGCGAATGTACGCATCGGAGCCCACGCCCAGGCTGGTCTGATCGCCAACCACCTCGACGAACTCGCTCATCACCTGTTCGACCTGGTCACGGTGCACGTTGCCCATCTGCGCCATCGCCACGCCCACGCGCTGCACTTCCTTGGGCCCCATGTGGCGCAGTACCTGCGCGGCATCGGTTTCACCCAGCGAGAGCAGCAGGATGGCTGCCTTGTCGACGCGGCTCAGCTTGGCGGTAACGGCTCGGTTATCACTCATCGGCGTTGATCCAGTCTTTCACGACCTGGGCCACACGGCCCGGGTCTTCGGCCACAAGGCCTTTGATTGCGTTGAGCTGTGCCTCGTAACCCTCGGTGGGGCTAGGCAGCAGAATGCTTGTCGGGCCACCCAGGCTGACGCGGTCGTTGGCCAGTTCGCCATCCAGACCGATCATGCCGCCCAGCTCCATGTCGTTTTCCAGGGCAGGCTGCTTGCCACCCCCTGTCAGGTTGTTGAGCACAGGACGCAATACACCGAACACCAGCACCAGGATGAACAGCACACCCAGCACTTGCTTGACGATATCCCAGAACCAGGGCTGCTGGTAGAACGCGATATCGGCAATCTCTTCGCCACGGTCTGGCGCAAACGGCACGTTGATCACGGTCACGCTGTCGCCCCGGCTGGCATCGAAGCCAACGGCGTCCTGGACCAGCCGGGTGAAGCGCGTCAGGTCCTCGGCAGCCCACGGCACATGGGTGGTCTCACCGGTGGCGGCGTCCACCTTGACCTGATCGTCCACCACGACCGCCACGGACAGGCGTGTCATGCGCCCCTGTTGCTGGCGGGTATGGCTGATGGAGCGGTCAAGCTCGAAGTTCTTGGTGCTCTGCTGGCGTTTATCCGACGGATACGGCGCGAGCATCGGCTGGCCAGTGGATGGGTCCATGATCTGCTGGCCATTGGCATCGACCAAGGGCTGGCCAGGCTGAATGGCGCCTGCTGCACCCGCGGTGCCACCCGTGGTCTGTGGCGCCGAAGCAGCACCCGGCGGCTGGTTGCTCAGCGCGCCCGGCACACCTTGTGGGCCCTGGCTGCTGGCGCGCTGCTCGTCGACCGACTGCTCACTGCGCAGCGCCGGTTGGTCCGGATTGAACTGCTCGGAGGTGGACTCGACCGCACTGAAGTCCAGGTCAGCGGACACTTCGGCCTTGTAACGGTCGTTGCCCAGCACCGGTTGCAGGATGTTGTGCACGCGCTGGGTCAGCATGCTTTCCATCCGGCGACTGTAGTCGAACTGCTTGCCGGCCTGGGTCAGGGCAGAATCCTGGATCTGTTCGGACAGCAGGTTGCCTTTCTGGTCGACCACGGTGACCTGGGACTTGTCCAGCTCCGGCACACTGGTGGCCACCAGGTTGACGATGGCCATTACCTGACCGGGCTCAAGCGCACGACCTGGATAGAGCTCGACCAATACCGATGCGCTGGGCCGACGCTCGTCGCGCACGAACACCGAGCTCTTGGGAATGGCCAGGTGCACGCGGGCCCCCTTGACGTTGTTCAGGCTCGACACGGTGCGCGCCAGTTCACCTTCCAGGCTGCGGCGGTAGCGCGTGGCCTCCATGAACTGGCTAGTGCCCAGGCCCTGCTCCTTGTCGAGCAGCTCGAAACCGACGTTGCCGTCGGTAGGCGCCACGCCCGCTGCCGCCAGCTTCAGGCGCGCGCGGGAGATATCGTCAGCCTTGACCAGCAGGGCCCCGGAATTGGGCTCTACGTTGTAGGCAATGTCAGCCGCTGCCAGGGTGTCCATGACCTGCTTGGTGTCCATGCCCGACAGGCTAGGGTACAGCGGACGATAGTCCGGTTGCTGCGACCACAACACCACGGCAAAGCCGATCGCCACGCTGGCCGCCAGGCCGACCATCAGGCCGATCTGACGCAGCATGGGCATCTGCGCAATGTTTTCCAGGAACGCCAGGCGCACCAGGGGGGCCTTGGGCGCTGGCGCGCCGCCCTTGGCGGGCGCGTTGTCGACGACTGCTTCAGCCATGGTCTACGTCTGCCCTCAAACCGGCATTTGCATGATGTCCTGGTACGCCTGAACGAGCTTGTTGCGTACCTGGGTCAAGGCCTGCATCGAAACGCTGGCTTTCTGCGAAGCAATCATCACGTCGGTGAGATCGACCCCGGTCTTGCCGATTTCGAAGGCGTTCGCCAGCTGCGAAGAGGCCTGCTGGGTGTCATTCACCTTGCCGATGGCCTGGCCCAGCATGTCGGCAAAGGTACTTTGCCCTGGGGCCAGCTCAGGGGCGGCTGATACTTTCGGCAGCGACATGGCATCGGCCTGCATGGCGCGCATGTCCAGCATCAGACGATTGAATTCAACACCTTGGGTCATGGGCTTCTCTCTCCGGCGGCCGCATATTTTTGACAGTCATGCGGCGGATAGCCTTCGTAAAGCAACAAAGGTGCCAGCCTTGAAAAAGGGTGGATGCATCGGGGAAAAACCGCGGATATCAGGCTACGAGGCACCGTGAAGATCAGTCCCGCCTGGCGAGCACTGGCTAAAAGCGGGCTGCATTGCACAGGCTCGAGAGGACGTCCGCAGGCTAAAACGGGACCGTCTCACTCGCCAAACAGGCTGGCTTCGACGTCGAAACCGGCGTCGCGCATCTGGGCAAGCTTATAACGCAGCGTGCGCGGGCTGATGCCCAGACGCTCGGCCGCTTCCTTGCGCCGGCCCCGTTCGGCCCGCAAGGTGTCGATGATCTGCTGGTACTCGTGACGTCGCTTGTCGTCGCCCTGCTCGACTGACTGTTCACGTTGCCCAGGTAATGGCACAGTGCCACCTGACAAGGGAATGGCGCCATCAAGACAAAAATCCGCCGCCTCGATCACGCCGCCTTGCTGCAGAATCAGAGCGCGCTGCAATGCGTTGTCCAGCTCACGTACGTTGCCAGGCCAGGTCCAGGCTTGCAGGCAGGCCTGCGCATCGGCGGACAGGCGCACCGGCGCATGCTGCATCTTGGCAACGTGACGTGCCAGCAAGCGCTCGGCCAATTGAACGATGTCGCCGGGCCGCTCGCGCAGGGGTCGCCAAGCCAGCGGAAACACGGACAGCCGGTAGAACAGGTCCTCGCGAAAACGACCGGCAGCCACCTCGCCCGCCAAGTCCCGGTTGGTGGTGGCCACCACGCGGATATCCAGCGCGATGGGCTTGCGCCCCCCTACCCGCTCGACCTCACGCTCCTGCAGCACCCGCAGCAACTTGGCCTGCAAGGCCAATGGCATTTCAGAGATCTCGTCCAGCAGCAAGGTGCCACCGTTGGCCTGCTCGAACTTGCCAGGCTGGGCAGCGATCGCCCCGGTGAAGGCCCCCTTCTCGTGGCCGAACAGCGTGGCTTCGAGCATGTTGTCCGGTATGGCGGCACAGTTGATCGCAACGAACGGCTGGCTGGCACGGGGCGACTGCTGGTGGATGTAGCGCGCCAGCACTTCCTTGCCCGTACCCGACTCACCAGAAATCAGCACCGTCGAATTGCTGCGCGCCACGCGTGCGGCCAGCTCCAGCAACTGCCGGCTGGAGGGCTCGCACGCAACCGGGCCCTCCTCGTCCGTCACACGCCCGGCGGCATGCCGCTGCACAAGGTTGAGCAGCGCCTTGGGCTCGAAGGGCTTGACCAGGTAATCCACCGCGCCTTGGCGAATGGCCTCCACCGCCCGTTCCACGGCCGCGTGAGCGGTCATCAGCAATACCGGCAAGTGCGGCTGCTGGCGGCGCAGCTGGGCCAACAATTGGTGGCCGTCCATGCCAGGCATGTTCACGTCGCTGATGACCAGGTTAAAGGGTTCTTCGTGCACCACCTTCAAGGCCTGTTCGGCGCTGTCCACCGCCCTGAAGGCGAAACCACCCAGGTCGAGGGTATCGGCCAGTGCCTCGCGCAGCACCCGGTCATCCTCGACCAGCAATACGTTCACACTCATCACCGGCTCTCCGCCAACGACCCGTCAATCAAGGGCAACTCTACTCGTACGCAGGTGCCGCGCCCTACCTTCGAGCGCATCTGCACGCTGCCGTGGTGGGCCTTGACCACCGCCTTGACCACCGCCAGCCCGAGCCCCGTGCCGGTCGACTTGGTCGTCAGGAAAGGCTCGCCAATACGGGCGAGCAGATCAGGTGCAATGCCAGTGCCAGCGTCACTGATGCACAGGTGCAAAGTCTGCTGGCGCCGCCATAGGTGCACCTTGAGCCGCGCAGCGCCCTGGCTGGCCTGGGTGGCGTTTTCAATCAGGTTCAGCAGTGCACCCACCAGCGTGTCGCGGTTGCACAGCAGCTCACCCAGGCGACTGTCACACTGCCAGCGCACCGCGTGCCCCTGAACATGCGTCTGCGCGGCCTGCTGCAACGCCTGGAACAAGGCTTTAGGAGAAATCCGGTCCGTGAGGGGCAACTCGCCACGGGCGAACACCAGCATGTCGCGGACCTGTTGTTCCAGCTCGTGCAGTCGCTCCTTGAGGCTGCCAGCGAAGCGCTGCCGGGTCTGGGTGGTCAACGCCTGTTCAGGGTCGGCCAGGTGGCTGGCGTAGAGCATGGCGGCAGAGAGCGGCGTGCGGATCTGATGCGCCAGCGAGGCGACCATGCGCCCGAGTGAGGACAATCGCTCGTGGCGTGCCAGTTGGTCCTGCAGGCGACGAGTTTCCGTCAAGTCGTTGAGCAGCACCAACTGCCCCGGCTCGGCATCGAGCGAGCGGGTGGCGATGGAGAGGCGACGGCCGTCGCGCAGGGACACTTCATGGCCGTCGTCCAGGCGCGGGGCAAAACTGCGGGCAATGACTTCACGCCACAGCTGCCCGATCAATGGCTCGCCCAGCAGCTCACAGGCGGCCGGGTTGGCCTCGCGAACGCTACCCTGCCCGTCGATGACAATCACACCGCCGGGCAGCAAATCGAGCAAATGCTGCAAGCGGTTGGCCAGACGCTCTTTCTCGCTCAGCTCCTCGATGCGCTGGGCGCTGACCACCGCCAGCTCACCCTTGAGCTCACTGACCCGGGCTTCGAGCAGGCTGTAGGACTGGCTAAGCTGGCTGGAGACTTGGTCGAACAAAGCGAACGCCTGCTCGACACCCTGGCGGCTTTCCTGCTCGACCAGCGAATGCGCCTGGGGGGAAAGGGCTCGGGATACATGGGCGGCCTGGGGCATCGTGCTCTCTCGCGTGGCTGACCGTCATAAAAACGGTGTGGTGGCCAGTGCGTAGCAATACCCGTGCCGGAGATAAGGGCTTACAACATTTGCCGGAGGCTTCGCACTCCAGGCAAAGAATCTACCGCCTACCGACGACGATCACTCCTCTGCCTGGTCTTCACCACCCTGCCGGCTCATCCCATACTTGCGCATTTTCTCGACCAGCGTGGTGCGGCGAATACGCAAGCGCTCGGCAGCGCGGGCAACGATGCCGTTGGCGTCGTCCAGGGCTTGCTGGATCAGACCCTGTTCCAGGCTGCCCAGGTAGTCCTTCAGGTCCAGGCCTTCAGGCGGCAGCATGGCTGGGTTGCTGAAGTTGGGCGCGTGCCCGTTGATGGCGATGCGCTCTTCCAGGTCGTTACGCAGGGTATCGACCATCTGCTCGTCTTCGTCATCGATGTAGCGGAATTTCTTCGGCAGCTCCGATACACCGATCACGCCGTAGGGGTGCATGATGGCCATGCGCTCGACCAGGTTGGCCAGCTCGCGCACATTGCCCGGCCAGCCATGGCGGCACAGGGACATGATCGACGCCGAGTTGAAGCGAATGGAGCCGCGCTTTTCGTGCTCCATGCGCGAGATCAGCTCGTTCATCAGCAGCGGGATGTCTTCGACGCGCTCGCGCAGTGGCGCCATCTCGATGGGGAAGACGTTAAGCCGGTAATACAGGTCTTCGCGGAAAGTGCCGGCCTCGATCATGTGCTCGAGGTTCTTGTGGGTCGCGGCAATGATGCGCACATCGATGCTCTGGGTCTTGTTGCTGCCCACGCGCTCGAACGTACGCTCTTGCAGCACGCGCAACAATTTGACCTGCATGGGCAGCGGCATGTCGCCGATTTCATCGAGGAACAGCGTGCCGCCATTGGCCAGCTCGAAGCGGCCAGCGCGGCTGGTGATGGCGCCGGTGAACGCGCCTTTTTCATGGCCAAACAGTTCGCTTTCCAGCAACTCGGCCGGGATCGCGCCACAGTTGACCGGCACGAACGGGGCTTCGCGGCGCTTGGAGTGGTAGTGCAGGTTGCGCGCCACCACCTCCTTGCCCGTGCCCGACTCACCCAGGATCAACACACTGGCATCGGTGTCGGCTACCTGCTGCATCATCTGGCGTACGTGCTGAATAGCGCGACTGGTGCCCACCAGGCTGCGGAACAGGTTCGGCTCGCGCTGGCGACCGCGCTCACGCGCCTGGTCGTACATCTCGCGGTAAACCTGTGCGCGGTGCAGCGAATCGAGCAGTTGGCTGTAGCTGGGCGGCATTTCCAGGTTCGACAGCACGCGGCGGCGCAGCTCTTCAGGCAGCTCGCTTGAAGAAATATCACCTAAAAAAAGAACAGGAAGGAACTCATCCCATGAAAGCACTGTCTTAAGGAGCCCGAGCAGTGTGCCCGGCGTGCTGACAGCGCCCACGAGCACGCAGAGCACCTCGCGACTTGAAGCCAGGGGCTCGACCACCTGCTGCCACTCATGGCTGGCGCAGGACAGGTTTTCTTCGCCCAGGAAGTTGAGCACCACCGCCAGATCGCGACGGCGGGTGCTGTCGGCATCGTTCAGGAGAACCTTGGGTTCACGCCACATGAAATAGAAACTTCCCTTGTCCTATTGG
>NZ_JBJJMO010000075.1:0-20258 GCF_046231935.1 Pseudomonas sp. KCJK9111
AAGGGTGGGGCCCCCGGGCCCCAGGGGGGTGCGGGCGGGGGTCAGGTGGCGCGGGGCCAGCCAGGGGTTTGCGGGGGTGGGGGTGCGGTTGTCCATGATCGGCGATTCCTATGCAAGCTGTGCCAGGGCCTGCCGGAAGGCTGGCGGCAGGTTGTCACCAAAGCGTATCCGGCCGTCGGCCTGGGTGAAGATGCCGGTGCGCGCCAGCCAGGCTTCAAACTCGGGCCCAGGCTTGAGGCCCAGGGTTTGGCGGGCATACAGGGCGTCATGGAACGAGGTGGTCTGGTAGTTGAGCATGATGTCGTCCGAGCCGGGGATACCCATGATGAAGTTGATCCCGGCGACCCCCAGCAGCGTCAGCAGCGTGTCCATGTCGTCCTGGTCGGCTTCGGCATGGTTGGTGTAGCAGATGTCGCAGCCCATTGGCACGCCCAGCAGCTTGCCGCAGAAGTGGTCTTCAAGGCCCGCACGGATGATCTGCTTGCCGTTGTACAGGTACTCCGGACCAATGAAACCGACCACGGTATTGACCAGGAACGGCTTGAAGTGGCGTGCGACGGCATAGGCGCGGGTCTCGCACGTCTGTTGGTCGACACCATGATGAGCGTTGGCCGACAGCGCACTGCCTTGGCCGGTTTCGAAGTACATCAGGTTCTGCCCCAGGGTGCCGCGCTTGAGCGATAGCCCTGCTTCGTACCCCTCCTGCAACACGTTCAGGTTGATGCCGAACCCCGCATTGGCCGCCTCGGTGCCGGCGATGGACTGGAAGACCAAGTCCAGGGGCACGCCCCGGTTGATCGCCTCGATCGAGGTGGTGACATGGGTGAGCACGCAGGACTGGGTCGGAATGTCGTAGCGCTGGATGATGGCATCGAGCATTTCCAGCAGCGCACAGATGGAAGCGGTGCTGTCCGTGGCTGGGTTGATGCCGATCATGGCATCGCCGTTGCCATACAGCAGGCCGTCGAGAATGCTCGCCGCGATACCGGCCGGTTCGTCGGTGGGGTGGTTGGGCTGCAGTCGGGTCGACAGGCGCCCGCGCAGGCCCATGGTGCCGCGAAACTGGGTAACGACGCGGATCTTCTGGGCCACCAGCACCAGGTCCTGGACGCGCATGATCTTCGACACGGCGGCGGCCATTTCCGGCGTCAGCCCCGGCGCCAATGCGCGCAGGCTGTCTTCATCGGCCTGCTCGCTCAACAGCCAGTCACGCAAGCCACCCACGGTCAGGTGACTGACCGGTGCGAACGCCTGTGCATCGTGAGTATCGATGATCAAGCGGGTGACTTCGTCGCTTTCGTAGGGGATCAGTGCTTCGCTCAGAAAATGCGACAGCGGAATATTGGCCAATGCCATTTGCGCAGCCACGCGCTCGCCATCGCTTGAAGCCGCGACCTCGGCGAGGTAGTCGCCGGAGCGTGCGGGGCTGGCCTTGGCCATCACCTCCCTGAGGCTGTCGAAGCGATAGACCAGGTTGCCCACGGTGTGTACGAAACTTGCCATGCAGATTCTCCAAGGCCGCGGGGTGGCCCGCGGCGAGTGTCGTCGATCAGTGCAAGGCCTCTTCGGCCTTCTGGATCGCGGCGAATTCCTCTTCTGGCGTGCCCGCTACCAGGTGGTGACGGCTGTAGAACGCAAAGTAAGCGATCAGCACCGCATAGATCACGGCAGCGCCGATCACCACGCGTGGGTCGACCAGGAAGCCGGCGACCACGGCGATACAGGCCAGCACCAGGGCCAGGCCCGAGGTGAAGATGCCGCCTGGGGTGCGGTAAGGGCGCTCCATTTTCGGGCGACGGATGCGCAGGGTGATATGCGCCGCCATCATCAGTACATAAGACAAGGTAGCCCCGAACACGGCAACCAGGATGAGCAAGTCGCCTTGACCTGTCAGCGACAGGGCAAAACCGATGATGCCCGGAATCACCAACGCCATGACCGGCGCCTTGCTCTTGTTGGTCTCGGACAGCTTGCGCGGCAGGTAGCCGGCCCGCGACAGCGCGAAGATCTGGCGCGAGTAGGCATAGATGATCGAGAAAAAGCTGGCGATCAGGCCTGCCAGGCCTACCAGGTTGACGAAGCTGCCCATCCAGGTGGAACCGCCGTAAGCCTTGGCCAGCGCCTCGACCAGGGGGTTACCGGAGGCCTTGAGTGCTTCGGAGCCTGCACCGCCGGGGCCGACGACCAGGATCAGCAGGGCGAACGCCACCAGCACCAGCATCGCGCCAATCAGGCCGCGTGGCAGGTCGCGCTTGGGGTTCTTGGTTTCTTCGGCGGCCAATGGAACGCCCTCAACCGCCAGGAAGAACCAGATCGCATAGGGGATGGCTGCCCACACGCCTACATAGCCGAACGGCAGGAAGCTGCTGGCCCCTGCGGCATCGGTGACGGCGATGTCGAACAGGTTGGCTGCATCAAAATGGGGCACCATGGCCACCAGGAACACGGCCAGTGCAACGGCGGCGATGGCGGTGATGATAAACATCAGCTTGAGCGCCTCGCCCACGCCAAAGATGTGAATGCCGATGAACACCACGTAGAACGCCAGGTAGATCATCCAACCGCCGATGCCGAACAACGATTGGCAATAGGCGCCAATGAAGGTGGCGATGGCCGCCGGCGCGATGGCGTACTCGATCAGGATGGCGGTGCCGGTCAGGAACCCGCCCCAGGGCCCGAAGGCGCTGCGGGCGAACCCGTAGCCACCGCCGGCAGTAGGGATCATCGACGACAGTTCGGCCAGGGAGAAGCACATGCACAGGTACATGGTGGCCATCAGCAGGGTGGCGAGGAACATGCCGCCCCAACCACCTTGGGCCAGGCCGAAGTTCCAGCCGGCGTAGTCGCCGGAGATGACGTAGGCAACGCCCAGGCCGACCAGAAGTACCCAGCCGGCGGCGCCTTTCTTGAGTTCACGTTGTTGGAAATAGTCTGAACCGACTTTCTCGAAATCTACGGAAGAGCCTGCCGGGCTACCGGCTGGGTGTTCGCTTGGCATGGTTTCACCTGTTCTTTTTCTTGGTGGCCGCAAGGGGTTCGGGCCGCTGGTGATCTGTACTGCAGGAAGCGAGCCAGAGCGGTTGGTGCATGACAACCGCCCTGGACAAAGGGCCAGTCAACACCGGCCTTTGCACCGTGACCGGCGAAAAGACCGGCGCAGGGCTTAGAAGAAGCCCAGCGGGTTGATGTCGTAGCTCACCAGCAGGTTCTTGGTCTGCTGGTAGTGATCGAGCATCATCTTGTGGGTTTCACGGCCTACACCGGACTTTTTGTAACCACCGAAGGCCGCGTGCGCCGGGTAAAGGTGATAGCAGTTGGTCCAGACACGCCCGGCCTTGATGCCTCGGCCCATGCGGTAGGCACGGTTGATGTCGCGGGTCCAGACCCCGGCGCCCAGGCCGAACTCGGTATCGTTGGCAATGGCCAGGGCTTCGGCCTCGTCCTTGAAGGTGGTGACGCTCACCACCGGCCCGAAGATTTCCTCCTGGAACACCCGCATCTTGTTGTTGCCCTTGAGCAGGGTCGGCTGGATGTAGTAACCGGTGGCCAACGCGCCTTCGAGTTTCTCGACCTTGCCCCCGGTCAGCAGCTCGGCGCCTTCCTGCTGGGCGATCTCGAGGTAGGACAGGATCTTCTCGAATTGCTGTTGCGAGGCCTGCGCACCGACCATGGTGTCGGTGTCCAGCGGGTCGCCGCGCTTGATCTGCAGCACCTTTTTCATCACCACTTCCATGAACTGCGGGTAGATCGACTCCTGTACCAACGCACGGGATGGGCAGGTGCACACTTCGCCCTGGTTGAAGAAGGCCAGGACCATGCCTTCGGCGGCCTTGTCGATGAAGCTCGGTTCGGCCTGCATGATGTCTTCGAAGTACACGTTCGGCGATTTGCCGCCCAGTTCCACCGTCGACGGGATGATGTTCTCGGCCGCGCACTTCATGATGTGCGAACCCACGGGCGTGGAGCCTGTGAAGGCAATCTTGGCGATGCGCTTGCTGGTGGCCAGCGCCTCGCCCGCTTCACGGCCGTAGCCCTGCACCACGTTCAGCACGCCCTTGGGCAGCAGGTCGCCGATCAGCTCCACCAGCACGGTAATGCCAAGGGGCGTCTGTTCGGCGGGCTTGAGCACCACGCAGTTGCCTGCTGCCAGCGCTGGCGCGAGTTTCCAGGCGGCCATCAGGATCGGGAAGTTCCACGGGATGATCTGGCCCACCACGCCCAGCGGCTCGTGGATATGGTAGGCAACGGTGTTTTCGTTGATTTCCGCAGCGCCGCCTTCCTGGGCGCGGATGCATCCGGCGAAGTAGCGGAAGTGATCGACCGCCAGCGGGATGTCGGCATTGAGGGTTTCTCGCACGGGCTTGCCGTTGTCCCAGGTTTCGGTGATGGCCAGGACTTCGAGGTTCTGCTCGATACGGTCGGCAATGCGCAGCAACACGTTGGAGCGGTCCTGGACGGACGTGCGGCCCCAGGCATCGGCAGCGGCATGGGCAGCGTCCAGGGCTTTGTCGATGTCTTCGGCGGTGGAACGGGGGAATTCGGCAATCGGTTGCCCGTCCACGGGCGATGTGTTGGTGAAGTACTCACCCTTTACCGGAGGAACGAACTCACCACCGATGTAGTTGCCGTAGCGGCTCTTGAAGGAAACTTTCGCGCCTTCGGTACCGGGATGTGCATAACGCATGGTGTGTCTCCTGGCTATTGTGTTTGTGTGGAGTGCAAAGCGTAGAGCAAAGGTTGGGCCATCGTTTTGCACTTCAATGAAATCAAGCCGTTGACGGGTACCGAGGCTCTCTGGCGACCCGCGATGTACCGTGCTCGATACAGGCTTGGGTGACAGTGTGTACCGCCGGTGGCACGCCTCGTGGCAGGTGCATTGCAAACCGGCCTGCTGTAGAGGATGCTGGCTTGAGCCTCTATCTGCGGAGAATCACAATAATGCAGAGCAACCCATTCACCCAGCATGCCCGGCAAGTGCACACGGTCGCCCATGGCGGGCGTGTCGAAGGCGGCAGCGACCCGTCCATTGCCCGCTCCTGGCTGCGCTGCCTGGAGGACTACCACCTGGATCCGGCGCTGGCCGAAGCACCAGTGGTCCTCGAACATGGCCGCCTGCTGGAAAGCCGCGAACGCATGCGCCAGGTGCTGCAAATCGCCGATCAGGAAATGAACAGCCTGCACCAGCAGCTTTCCGGTGCTGGCCATGCGGTGCTGCTGACCGATGCCCGCGGGGTGATCCTCAACTGCGTCACCGCCCCCACCGAACGGCGCAGCTTCGAACAGGCCGGGCTGTGGCTGGGCGCTGACTGGAGCGAGGCGCGAGAGGGCACCAACGGCATCGGCACGTGCCTGGTCGAACGTCAGGCGCTGACCATCCACCAGCACGAACACTTTCGTGGGCGGCATACGGGGCTGACCTGCTCGGCCAGCCCGGTGTTCGACCCTCAGGGGCATTTGCTGGCCGTGCTGGACGTGTCTTCAGCGCGGCCCGACGTTTCGCGCCAAAGCGAATTCCACACCATGGCCATGGTGACCCTGTCGGCCAAGATGATCGAAAGCTGCTATTTCATGCGCCAGTTCGAGCATCACTGGCTGCTGCGTTTTCACCTGCAGGCCGAGTCGGTCGGGCTGTTCAGCGAGGGGCTGCTGGCGGTCGACGGCGATGGCCGTATCTGCGCGGCCAACCAGAGTGCGCTGAACCTGCTGGGCCGCGTGCGCGCCGATGTGCAAGGGCAGACCCTGGAGCAGTTTTTCGCCTGCACCCATGACGAGCTGTTCAGCCGTGCCATGCCCGATGGCAGCGCAGCCTGGCCGCTGCTGACCCTGAACGGGCGGCAGGTGTTCGCCAGCCTGCGTGGCCAGGCACGTACGCCGGTCTGGACCGTGCCCGCCGGGCATTCGCGCCGCGTCGTCCGGCAGCCACCGCAGGTCTGCCTGCTGGACCCTGCGCTGCAACAGGATTTTCGCCGCAGTGTGCGGGTGTTCGAGCGTAATGTGCCGCTGTTGCTCAGCGGCGAGACGGGTTGCGGCAAGGAAGCCTTCGCCCAGGCCGTGCATCAGGCCAGCGAGCGTCGAGACAAGCCATTCGTGGCCATCAACTGCGCGTCCATCCCCGAGAGCCTGATCGAAAGCGAGTTGTTCGGCTATCGGGCCGGCAGCTTTACCGGGGCACGCAAGGAAGGCATGCGCGGCAAGTTGCTGCAGGCCGACGGCGGCACCTTGTTGCTGGACGAGATCGGCGACATGCCGCTGGATCTGCAAACACGGCTGCTGCGCGTGCTCGAAGAGCGGCAGGTGGTGCCAATCGGCGGCGAGCCGCAGGCCGTGGATGTTCGCATCATCAGTGCCACCCACCGGGACCTGCTGCAACGGGTTGCCCAGGGTACGTTCCGTGAAGATCTTTATTACCGCCTCAACGGGCTTGAAGTGGCTTTGCCTGCCGTGCGCGAGCGCAGCGACAAAGCGCAGTTGCTGGACTTGCTGCTGCGCCAGGAAACCCAAGGCCAGTTGATCGAACTCGAGCCCCAGGCGCGTGAGGAACTGCTGGACTACTCCTGGCCTGGTAACGTGCGGCAGATGCGCAACGTGCTGCGCACCCTGGCAGCCCTGTGCGACGAGGGCCGCGTCACGCTGGTAGACCTGCCTGCCGTGGTGCGCACGGCGCGTCGCCAAGGCGCAGCGCCAGTGGCCATGGCGGTCTTGCCGGATGAGGGTTCACCGGTACCCGAGAGCAAGACCGCATTGGAGACGGCCGAACGCCAGGCACTGCTGGCCGTTCTCGAGGCCCGGCATTGGCAGCTCACCCGGGTCGCCGAGCATCTGGGCATCAGCCGTAACACGCTGTATCGCAAACTGCGCAAGCATGGCATCACTCGCCCTTTGTAACGAAACAGCGGATGCGATTTGTCGCGCCCTGGGCTACCCTGCCTCGATGTTTTGCGAGGTCGACCATGCACATTCACATTCTCGGTATTTGCGGCACTTTCATGGGTTCGCTGGCGGTGCTGGCCAAGGAGCTTGGCCACCGCGTCACCGGCTCGGACGCCAACGTCTATCCGCCAATGAGCACCCAGCTCCAGGCCCAGGGCATCGAGCTGACCCAGGGTTATGACCCTGCCCAGCTGGAGCCGGCTCCCGATCTGGTGGTCATTGGCAACGCCATGTCCCGTGGCAACCCGGCGGTGGAGCATGTGCTCAACAAGGGCCTGCCCTATGTGTCGGGCCCGCAATGGCTGGCCGACCATGTGCTGCAGGGCCGCTGGGTGTTGGCCGTCGCCGGCACCCATGGCAAGACCACCACCAGCAGCATGCTGGCCTGGGTGCTCGAGCATGCCGGCATGAGCCCTGGCTTCCTGATCGGTGGGGTGCCGCAGAATTTCTCCGTATCGGCGCGGTTGGGTGATACGCCGTTCTTCGTGGTCGAAGCGGACGAGTACGACAGCGCCTTCTTCGACAAGCGCTCGAAGTTCGTGCATTACCATCCGCGCACAGCGATCCTGAACAACCTGGAATTCGACCACGCGGACATTTTCCCTGACCTTGCTGCCATCGAGCGACAATTTCATCACCTGGTACGCACCATCCCCAGCGAAGGCCTGGTGATCCATCCCACGTCCGAACACGCGCTAGGGCGGGTCATCGACATGGGCTGCTGGACGCCCGTGCAGACCACAGGTGACGGCGGTCAGTGGCAGGCACGCCTGCTCAGCCCGGACGGGTCGCGCTTCGAGGTGCTGTTCGATGGGCACGTGCAAGGCGTGGTGGATTGGGCCCTGACCGGTCAGCACAACGTGGCCAATGCCTTGGCGACCCTGGCGGCCGCTCGTCACGTTGGCGTGGCACCGGCGATGGGTATCGAAGGCCTCAGTGCGTTCATAAGCGTCAAGCGGCGCATGGAAAAGGTCGCCGAAGTGCAAGGCGTAACCATCTTCGATGATTTCGCCCATCACCCCACGGCCATTGCCACCACCCTGGACGGCCTGCGCAAGCGCGTGGGTGATGCACCGGTGATCGCCGTCATCGAGCCGCGTTCCAATTCGATGAAACTGGGCGCACATCGCGATGGCCTGCCTGAGAGCGTCAACGATGCTGACCAGGTGATCTGGTACGCCCCGGCCAACCTGGGTTGGGACCTGGCAGCCACGGCCGCGCAATGCAAGGTGCCCAGCGTAGTGGCCGACAGCCTCGAGGCGATCATCGAGCAGGTCAAGCGCCAGGCGCGGCCAGGTACCCAGGTGGTGATCATGAGCAACGGTGGTTTTGGCGGCCTGCACGGCAAGCTGGCCGAGGCGCTCAAGTGAGCGGGCCGGAACGCATTACCCTGGCCATGACCGGGGCATCGGGTGCGCAGTATGGGCTGCGCTTGCTCGATTGCCTGGTGCGCGAAGATCGGGAGGTGCACTTTCTGATTTCCAAGGCCGCACAGCTGGTCATGGCGACCGAAACCGACGTACTGCTGCCTGCCAAGCCGCAGGCGATGCAGGCGTTCCTGACCGAATACACCGGCGCTGCCGACGGGCAGATTCGGGTGTACGGCAAGGAAGACTGGATGTCGCCCGTGGCGTCGGGTTCCGGCGCACCGGCGGCCATGGTGGTGGTGCCGTGTTCCACCGGCACGCTGTCGGCGATTGCCACGGGTGCGTGCAACAACCTGATCGAACGGGCTGCCGATGTCACCCTCAAGGAGCGTCGGCAGTTGATCCTGGTGCCTCGTGAGGCGCCGTTTTCCACCATTCACCTTGAAAACATGCTCAAGCTGTCGCAGATGGGTGCGGTGATGCTACCGGCCTCGCCTGGTTTTTATCATCAGCCACAGACCATCGACGATCTGGTCGACTTCGTGGTGGCGCGCATCCTCAACCTGCTGAACATCCCACAGGACATGCTGCCGCGTTGGGGTGAGCATCATTATGGGGTGGAAGATTGAAAAGAGGGCTGGCCGGTACGTTGGCTGTGTTGATGCTCGGTGGCTGCGCCACGGTACGCACCCTGGATGGCACCAAGCCAGGGGCGCCGGTGGTGTATGCAGGCACCCGGTTGGATTGGTATGCGATCAGCGGTGGCTGTTGCCCCCAGGCGCGCTTCGGTGTCGACGCGCCCCGGTTCGCCTCCCTCGATCTGCCGGTCAGTTTTCTTCTCGATACCTTGTTACTGCCGTTGACCCTGCCAGCCGCCGCCGGCATCTACTATCACGGCAGCGGCGGCTTTTGAGTGCTGCATGCAGCCGCTAGCAACCCGGCAGCGGCTCAGTTTTTCCCCAGCTTGCGCAACTCGTCCGACTCCACAATCCGGATGCCGTCCTCTTCCTCCAGCGCCAGGCGCCACAGCGCTCGGGCCAATGTGCAGGCCTCAATACTCCGGTACTTGCCAGGCATCAGCTTGGAAAAGGAAGCGGCCAGGGTTTCGGTGAGCCTTGGCTCGGTGCGTTCTCCCAGCAACAGCGACGGGCGGACGATGGTCAGTTGAGGCCAGTTCTGGGCTTTGAGGGCTTCTTCCATCTCGCCTTTGACGCGGTTGTAGAAGATCGAGGATGTCGGATCAGCGCCCACGGCACTGATGACCAGCAAGTGCCTGGCTCCCATCTCTCGGGCTCGCTTGCTGAAGGCCACTACCATGTCCAGGTCCACGGCTTTGAATGCGGACTCCGAGCCTGCCTGCTTCAATGTCGTGCCCAGGCAGCAATAGGCAATGTCCACGCGGCCCTCCAGCTGGGGCAGAAAGACAGCCGGATCGCCTACGGGGTTATCCAGATGGGGATGTTCTGCCAAAGGGCGGCGTGTAGGTGCCAGCACGCGGGTGATGGTGGGCTCATTGAGCAGGCGGTCGAGCAGGTGCTCGCCAGTCAGGCCGGTCGCTCCGGCAAGCAGGACATGCTGAGGCGTCAAGTACATGATGTCTCTCCCTTGTTACACACAAGCTTAGTGGCTGCGCGGCGTTTTTGCCTGTGCCCCCACCGCTGCCTGTGTCGTATTGCGCAAGGCTTCTTCGGCCTGGTGCCGGCGTAGGCGCTGCCAGTGCTCCAGCACGTCTGGCGGTGCCCACAGCTGCGGCTCGGACGCTTCGAAGCCTTCGTTTCGTTCACGTTCGGCAACATGGGTACGCGCCAGTTCAAACGCCTGTTTCAGGTCGTCCGTCTGATTCAGGGCCTGGGCGAAAAGGGCGTCGCCAAAGTAGGTGAAGTCGGCTTCTTCCGAGCAACCGAAGGACACCCGGTCGGCTCGGGCCGCTGTCATGAGCAGCGTGCGCGAATCTTTCAGGGCATCGATGTAGCCACCGGAATAACACGCAGAAATGACGATGACCTTGTCTCGATTTTTCAAAGGGGCCAATGCATCGGCCAACTCGTCGGCGGAAATGTCGGCCAGTTGCAGGCGTGGTTGATCGAGGACCAGTTGGTGGTCCTGGCTACCGTGGCTGGTGAGGTAGATGAACAGCAGGTCTTCCGGGCCGCTGCGCTCGGCCAGGGTGCTGGCGGCCCGGGTGATGCTCTGCCGCGTGGCCATGGGGCGTGTCGCCATGAAGTCACGATGGTTGACCAGCGTGACCTGGCCTTTGGCACCGAAGCGTACCTTCAGCAGGTTGCTCACGTAATCGGCTTCGCGCAGAAAAACGCTCTGCTGCCCGTCGCCCCCCACCACCAGGCTGTACAGCTCGATTGCCGGCTGGGACCGGGGTACGGCGGCCAAGGCTTCCTTGAGCAAGCGCCCTTGATTGAGCAGTGCCATATCGAGCGGGTCCGGCAGCAAGGTGCCACGCTCATCGCGAACCCGAACGCCATTGGCCCAGGTACCGCTTTGTACCTTGCCGTCGGCCAGTGTCAGTCGCCCTTGCCCGTGGTAGGCATCATCGAGCATGTGGCCCACGTACTGACTGCCATCAGCCAGTTGCAGGCTGCCCTGGCCCGACATGCGCCAGTCGAGGAACGTGCCTTTGTAATGGCTGCCGTCGCTGCCCAGCATTTCGCCTTCGCCGTTGAGCGAACCGTCCTTGAACTGGCCGATCCACACATCGCCTTCGGCGTTTTCGTAGCGCCCGCGGCCTTCGAGGCGGTTGTCCTTGAACTCGCCGATGTACTGCTCGCCTTCGACACTGTCGTAGGTGCCAGTGCCTTGCAGTTGGCCGTCCACGAACCTGCCGCTGAACTGATTACCGCTGGCATCGCTGCGCACGCCGGCGCCGTTGGGCTTGCCCTTGGCGAACAGGCCCCGGTAGCGACTGCCGTCGGCCAGCTCCAGTTCGCCTGCCCCTTCGTAGAGGTCGTCCTTGAACTGCCCGCGGTAGGTTTGCCCAGTCTGCTTGAGGGTGCCTTCGCCATCGCGCCTGCCATGGCGGAAGGTGCCCGCATAGTGGCTACCTGGTGTGGTCAGGTCGCCAAGCCCTTCGAACAGGCCGGCGACGAACTGACCGCGGTAGACTTCGCCGTTCTGCCCGTGCCATTCCCCCTGACCGTGCCATTGGCCATCCTTGAAACCGCCGGCATACCAGCTGCCATTGGGGTAGTCGATACGGCCCTGGCCCTGCAGCATGCCGTCGACGACCTGGCCTCGGTAGCGACCGCCGTCTGGCAGGCGGGCATCGGGTGGGCTCAGGGATTCGCCATCACCACAGGCAGCGAGCAACAGGAGCAGGGTCAGGGGAAGCAGTGGACGCATGGCGAGGACCGGGCAGTGAGTGCGCCGATTATGACTCAGATCGAGCGCCTGAAACAGCGAGTGGCGGGTGGGGCGAGGGGGCTTTGCGCCACGTTTGCAAGCGATGGGGCCTCGGGTAGTGGCGGCCTGATCAGGCCGCCCCAGGGGAACTTCGATACCGTGTGCCTAGCGACCCAATCCCGGCGACACGATGATCTTCACGTTTTCCTCCTTGTTGTTCACCAGTTCCTCGAACCCCAGTTCGACGATTTGCTCCAGCCCGATGCGGCCGGTCACCAGCGGGCGTATATCCAACCGACCGTCGGCGATGAAGGCGATCACGTCGGCGAACTCGCCGTTATAGGCCAGCGCACCGATCACCTGCTTCTCGGTGGACACCAGTTCGAAGAAGTTGAATTCGCTCGGCTCCTCGAAAATTCCCACCATCACGCACTTGCCGGCCTTGCGAAGGGTGTCGATGGCCAGCTTGGCCGTGTGCTTGTTGCCGATGCACTCGAAGCTCACGTCAGCCCCCAGCCCGGCGGTGAGCGCACGAATCTCGGCCAACGCATCGCACTGGTTGGGGTCCAGGACCACGCTGGCGCCCACTTCCAATGCCTTGGCTTTGCGCGCCGAAGACATCTCCAGGGCGATCACCCGCGCCGCGCCTGCCGCCTTGGCGCACATGATGGTGCACAGCCCGATGGTACCGGCGCCCACCACCACCACGGTCTGGCCCAGCAGGCTGCCTGCTTTTTTTACCGCGTGCATGCCGACCGCCAGCGGTTCGATCAGGGCCCCTGCCTCGGCCGGGAAACCGGGCGGCAGCCGGTAGAGCAGATTGGCCGGCACATTGACCCGCTCGGCGAAGGCGCCATTGTTCATCAAGCCTGTGAACGCCAAGCGCTCACAGATGTTGTACATCCCGTGGGTACAGTAATAACAGGTGCCACAGTGCTGGCAGGCATCTGCCGCCACCGGATCGCCCACGGCATAGCCCTCGACGCCTGCGCCGAGCTTGGCGATCCGGCCGCAGAACTCGTGGCCGAGGATGCATTGGCCTTGAATACCGGTCAGCGGGTGTGGCGCGTCGACCGGGATGAAGACCGGTCCGGCCACGTATTCGTGCAGGTCCGAGCCGCAGATGCCGCACCAGTCCACCTGGATCTGCACCCACCCAGGTGCAGGGTCGGCCGGCAGGGGCACCTGCTCGACCCGGATGTCGTTGCGCCCGTGCCAGACTGCCGCGCGCATGTGTGGATTGCTCAAGTCGTTCATAGGAATCTCCAGAAGCTGGGAAGGGTCAATGGCTGCGCAGGAAAGCGAGCAGGTGCTGGTTAACCGTGTCGGCGGCCTCCATCTGCACCATGTGGCCAGCTTCCGGCACGACCACCACCTGGGCCTCCAGACCCTGGGCGTGACTGGCCGGAATGATCGCGTCCTTCTCGCCCCAGATCACCAGGGCCGGGTGCTGGCCCAGGACGCTGCGCAGGTCGTGGCGTTGCCGGTCGCCGTCGGCCAGGGCCGAGGCCAGCACCTGCAGCGCCTGGTCTACGCCCTCCAGGCGCTTGAACTTGAGCATGTCTTCGAGCAGTTGCCGCGTGACCAAGGCCGGATCGGCGAACAGTTGCACCATCTGCGGCTTGAGGGCGTTGCGGCTACTGGCCGCAACGAACCCTTGCAGGTACTGCCCATTGATGGCCTCGCCCAGACCCACGCTGGCGATCAGGCCAAGGCTGGCCACCCGGTGCGGTGCCAGGCGCGCAAGGCCCAGGCAAACCGCACCGCCCATTGAGTGACCGACCAGATGAGCACGTGGAATGTCCAGGTGATCGAGCAGGGCCAGCACCGTTTCGCTCAGTTCCTCCAGGTCACCGCGCTGCAAGGCTTTGGCCGACTCGCCATGGCCCGGCAGGTCGAGGGCGATTACCCGTCGCTCGGCGGCCAGGGCAGGGTGGTTGAACAGCCAGTTGTTGAGGTCGCCGCCAAAGCCATGTACCAGCACCAAGGGCGTCCCGCCTTCGCCCAGTTCGAACCAGCGCAACAAGCGCCCCTTCACCTCGGCTTTCTGCGGCGCCGGGCCTTGGGCCTGGTCGGTGCTACCGTCGGCCACGAACTCGGCCTGGAAGCGCTGTACCACGGCGTCAATGTCGGCGTCGTCGGCTTCGCCTTCTACCACCACGGCCAACAGCGCGCCCACCGGCAGGGTCTCGTCCGGCCTGGCCACCAGGCGGCGCAGCACGCCACTGAACGGCGCCTCGACGCTGCTGCTGATCTTGTCCGTCTCCACGTCCAGCACTTCGTCGCCCTTGGTGATGACGTCGCCTTCCTGCTTGAGCCAGGTGTCCACCCGGCCCTCGGTCATCGACAAGCCCCATTTAGGCATGGTCAGGGTATGGATCTGGCTCATGCGGCGCTCCTTGCAGCGTCGATAACGGTGCGCACGGCTGTTTCGATTTTGGCAGCGTCGGGGATATACAGGTCTTCCAGAGCGTCGGAAAACGGAACGGGCGTATGCGGCGCCGTCACCATTTCGATGGGCCCTTTCAGCGCACCGAATGCCTTCTGCGCAACCAGGGCGCTGATGTCCGTGGCCATCGAGCACCGGGGGTTGGCTTCGTCGATCACCACCAGACGCCCGGTCTTTTCGACACTTTCAAGGATGCTGTCTTCGTCCAGCGGGCTGGTGGTGCGCAGGTCCAGGACTTCGCAGTCGATGCCCTGGCGGGCCAGGTTGTTGGCGGCTTCCATGGCCACATGCACCATGCGGCCATACGTCACCAGGGTGACATCGCTGCCATCGCGCAGGTAATTGGCTTCGCCGAACGGCACCGTGTACACCTCCTCCGGTACTTCGCCCTGCATGCCGTACAGCAGCTTGTGCTCGCAGAAGATCACCGGGTCGTTGTCGCGGATGGCCTGGATCAGCAGGCCCTTGGCGTCGTAAGGCGAGGACGGGCACACCACCTTCAGGCCCGGGATGTGCGTCCACAGCGAGGTGAGCATCTGCGAATGCTGGGCCGCGGCACGCAGCCCGGCGCCGTACATGGTGCGCATGACCAGCGGGGTCACGGCCTTGCCGCCGAACATGTAGCGAAACTTGGCCGCCTGATTGAGGATCTGGTCCAGGCAGCAGCCGGCGAAGTCGACGAACATCAGTTCGCAGACTGGGCGCAGGCCCTGGGTGGCCGCACCGACGGCGGCGCCTACGTAGCCGATCTCCGAGAGCGGCGCATCCAGTACGCGGCCTGGAAACTGGTGATACAGGCCCTTGGTCACGCCCAGCACGCCACCCCAGGCATCGTCTTCGCCAGGCGCGCCTGCACCGCCGGCCACATCCTCACCAATGATGAACACGGTATCGTCACGGCGCATTTCCTGTGCCAGGGCTTCGTTGATGGCCTGCTGGTAACTGATCTTTCTTGCCATGGTGGTTCTCCTGTTGTTCTTGTTTTGAGCGGCTCAGGGATAGGCGACGTAGACGTCGGTGAGCAGGTCGGCAGGTTGTGGCTTGGGGTCGGACTTGGCGCGTTGCACGGCATCCTCGATCAGGTCCTCGACGCGGGCATCGATGCTGTCCAGTTGGCCTGCTTCGAGCAGACCCGCGCGCACGGTCTTGTCGCGGAACTGCAGCAGGCAGTCGCGGGTTTCGCGCAGGTTCTTCACTTCATCGGGGGCGCGGTAGGTTTGCGCATCGCCCTCGAAGTGGCCGTAGTAGCGGCTGAGCTTGACCTCGATCAGCGACGGCCCCTGGCCGGCACGTGCGCGCTCGATGGCGGCACCGGCGGCCTCGTGAACCGCGAAGAAATCGAAGCCGTCGATGGTGACCCCTGGCATGCCGAAGCCGGCGGCGCGGTCGGCTATGTGATCGCAGGCCACTGACCAGTTCGACGCGGTGGCTTCGGCATAACCGTTGTTCTCGGCGACGAAGATGCACGGCAGGTTCATGATCGCAGCCATGTTCATGGCTTCGAACACTGCGCCTTCATTGGAGGCGCCATCGCCGAAGAAGACCACGGAAACATCGTCGCGACCCTTGAGCTTGGCTGCCAGCGCAGCGCCTACCACCAAGGGTGCGCCAGCGCCGACGATACCGTTGGCGCCGAGCATGCCCTTGCCCAGGTCGGCAATGTGCATCGAGCCGCCCTTGCCGCCGCAGACCCCGGTCTTCTTGCCGTAGATCTCGGCCATCATGCCGTACACATCCACGCCCTTGGCGATGCAGTGGCCATGGCCGCGATGGTTGGAGGCAATGCAATCGCTGTCGCGCAGGTGGGCCATCACCCCCGCCGCGCTGGCCTCTTCACCGGCATAAAGGTGAACGAAGCCGGGTATTTCGCCTGTGGCGAACTCGACGTGCAGGCGTTCTTCGAAGGCACGAATGGTGCGCATCACTTCATAGGCATGCAGCAGTTGTGCGGAACTCGGTTGATTGGACATCTTGTTGTTCTCCGGGGTTGTCTCAACGGGTCGCGGGGTGCAGCGGGTGGCCCAGGGGTACAGCCAGCAGACGATGCTGGGCGGCATGCGTGAGCACTGCCTGCACGTCCACACTCAACGGGCCTAGGTGATCGAGGGTGATGGTGGGGGTGTCATGGGCGCAGAATTCGATTTCCCGCTCGCCGTCCAGGGCCAAGGTGCCCTGGATGAGGGCCGGGCGGTACGGTTCGTCGGGCGCCATGTGGCCTGAGGCGGTGATGCCGCAGCCTTGCAGCACGCCAGGGGCCACAGGGGCCAGCAGCGCCTGCCCGGCGTTCTCGTCCAAGCGCACCCAGGCGCCGTGAGGCGCTTGCCGCGAGACCGGATTCCACAGGCCGCACAGTGCCGACAAGCCGATGGCGTGGGGCTCGGCGAAGCAGGCGAAGATTTCGCTCAGGTCTTCACTGCGGCTCAGCGCCCGCGCGCCGATGAAACGCTGGGGCGACACCGCTACCTCCACCAGCGCCCATTCGCTCAGTTGCTGCTGGGGCACCCTGACCAGCAAGCGTTTGTTGCGGCGCAGGCCGATGGAGGTTGGCACCTTGCCGCCGACGATCAGGCCGCCTGCAAGCCCCGCGCTGGTCGCTTCGCGCAGCTCCGGGAAGGCGTTGTTGGTGCCGGTGGACAAGGTCAGCAGGGGTACGTCGCCAGCTTCTGCCGCCACGGCCTTGTGGGTACCGTCGCCCCCCAGCACAGCGATCAGCGACACCCCCCGCGCGACCATGTTGCGCGTGGCAAGCCGGGTGTCGCTGACGGTCTGGGTCAGCGGCAGGTCGAGTATCTCGAGGGCAGGCCAGTGCTGATCGCGCGCCATCGGCCCGGTGCAGGCCTTGACCACGGCAGCGGCGATGCCGGTCATGTCGCTGGGCATCAGCACGTGGCCGACACCCGTGGCGCCGAATGCGGCGAGCAGGCGGGCGATGGCGGCGGCCTTGTCGGTGCTGGAGTACAAGCCGGCAGTGGCAGTCAGGCGACGCAGGTCTCGGCCTGAAGCAGGGTTGGCAATGATGCCGACCAGTGGGGCGGGTAGCGGCATGGCGCACCTCGTGTTCTTGTTTGCAAGGACCAGAGCAAGCGCGGTGCCAGCTTTGCACGAAACCCCGCAAAGGCCCGTCGCAGAGGCCTTGCATGGTCTTTACCGCTGCCACGCGGGCTACCGTGCTGAGACGCCAGGTGCCGGCCTGGGCGTTGTGCGGCGAGACGTTGAGACGCTGCGTCTCAACCACACCTTTGATCACACCGTGCTTGTCCAGGCCTGCGCGCAGGCGCTTAATGGCTGCACAACCACAAGAACAGCAACGAGAACCGGAGGGCCTGAATGCTTGCCGCGAACTCCCGCGCTCACGTCGACTGCGTCAGCAGGGTACTGAAGAACGCCGACCGTCTGCCCCAGGCGCCAGTACCGCCGTTGATCCTCGATTCCTGGCGTCGCTCCATGGAGCTGTACCGTCTCGATCCCGCCTCCGAGCAAGGGCCGCGTATTCTTTCCCAGGCGCTGCTCAATGAATGCCGAGAGCGCTCGGAGCTGTTCCTGCGCATTGCCGGGGACGCCGTGGCGCGCCTGCACGAACAGGTGCGTGAGGCCGACTACTGCGTGCTACTGACCGATGCACAGGGCCGCACCATCGATTACCGGGTCGAATCGACCATTCGCACTGACTGCCGCAAGGCCGGTCTGTACCTGGGCACCTGCTGGTCGGAGGGGGAGGAGGGTACCTGCGGGGTAGCGGCGGTACTGACCACCAAGGCACCGGTCACCGTGCACAAGCGCGATCACTTTCGCGCTGCCTTCATCGGCCTGACCTGTAGCGCGGCGCCTGTTTTCGACCCCTTTGGCGAGTTGCTGGGGGTGCTGGACGTCTCTGCCCTGCGCTCGCCCGACGACCGCCGCAGCCAGCACCTGATCCGGCAACTGGTCGAGCAGACCGCACGCGAAATCGAAAACGCCTTTTTCATGCACAGCGCCCAAGGCCACTGGGTGATGCGTGCCCACGGCACGCCAGGCTATGTGGAAAGCCAGCCTGACTACCTGCTGGCCTGGGACGCCGACGGCCGCCTGCAGGCGATGAACAGCCTGACACGGCAACGCCTGATGCAGCGCCTGGGGCGCTTGCCTGCGCACATTGGTGAGCTGTTCGACCAGGCGCAATTACGACGTGTCAGCAACGCGTCGGCGCAACGTCTGCCAGGGTTGGGCGAGCTGTATGGCCGGGTCAGCGCCCCACAGCGCAAGCCGCCGGTCGAGCCCTTGCTGCAAGGCCTGGACCGACGCATCGAACAACATTTGCGCCTGGCCACGCGGGTCAAGGACTGTAACCTTGCCGTGCTGGTGCAGGGCGAGACGGGTACAGGCAAGGAAGTCTTCGCTCGCCAGCTGCACCAGCAAAGCAAGCGCGGCAACGGCCCGTTCGTCACGCTCAACTGCGCCGCCATCCCCGAGAACCTGATCGAGAGCGAGCTGTTTGGTTATGTCGCGGGAGCCTTCACCGGGGCGTCGAGCAAGGGTATGCAAGGGCTTGTACACCAGGCCGATGGCGGCACGCTGTTTCTGGACGAGATTGGCGACATGCCACTGAGCCTGCAGACCCGCCTGTTGCGGGTACTGGCCGAGGGTGAGGTAGCACCTTTGGGGGCTGCGCGGCGCCAGCGCGTTGACATTCAGGTGATCTGCGCCACGCACCGCGACCTGGCGGCGAGGGTGGAGCAGGGGCAGTTTCGTGAGGACTTGTATTTTCGCCTGGCCAACGCCCGCTTCGCGTTGCCGGCGCTGCGCGAGCGCGAAGACCGGCTGGGGCTCATTCACCAGTTGCTGGCCGAAGAGGCCGATGCGTGTGGCGTGAGCGTGGCGCTGGCCGACGATGCCTTGCAGGCGTTGCTGGGGTATCGCTGGCCGGGGAACCTGCGCCAGTTGCGGCAGGTGTTGCGTTATGCCTGCGCCGTGAACGAGGGAGGGCAGTTGCGCCTGCTTGACCTGCCAGAGGAGGTTCGTGGGCAGGGGGGTGGCCGGGTAACGAGCGAGGCGTCCTGCCCGGCGCGGCAACGGTTGCTGGATGCGTTGATTCGCCATCGCTGGAAACCCGCCGAGGCTGCCCAGGCGTTGGGTATTTCGCGTGCGACGCTGTATCGCCGGGTGCACGAGCACCGCATCGAGATGCCTCGTATGAAAGGGTAGCGTCGTGGCGGCATCTTTTAGCTGTTGTTGCTGACCGCGTAATCGTTCAGGAGCCGCAGCTTGCCGCTTCAGAGCCGTGCCCTACGCACAGGCTGGGTTCGGACTACTGAAGTCGCGAAGATCAAGATCAGCAGCAGAATGTGCTCGGCTAGAAGCTGCGTTCAGTTAATAACGCCATGCGGGGTAGTTATAGCTGAGAGAAAACTTCAAGCTGATATCAGCCTGACGAGATGTCAGCGCGATGTGTTTCAGCGGGAATATCGTTTTCTAGGCATGAGGTGGCAATGGCTGTCTTTGGCTTACGGGTAGAAGCGCGTTTTTTTCGCTCCGGGCGTTTGCCTGGGCGAGTAGCCCATAGGTAAGCGTTTTCGCGCAACCGTTCTTGGACAGCCGGCGGATAGTCATTGAGCGTGGTCAATGGCGGAGTGGGCTTTCCAGGTAGACCCGCTTCACGAATGATCTTGGGCCAGCGCGGTTTCCAGCACAGCATCAGGCTTAGCCAATGGCCGGTGCCGATGATCAGGAAGGCGGGCGAGATCAAGAGCAGGCCGAGTTTGGTGATTCGAGAAGACCTCCGAAAGTAGTGTGTCAGACCTTCGAATTGAGGTGTGAAGGCTTGCCAGGGCCAGGGGAAGTGCGAGGTCATGGGCGGGCGAGGCAGGCCCTCCGGGCCTTCGTCCATGAAGCGACGGATGAACTCCCACTCGGATTGCTGCTCCGCAAAGTTGTTGGAGGCTTTGCCCACGTGGACGAGTTCTGGATGAAGTGTGCCGGTGAATGAAGGCGGCCATAGGAGTTCCAATGGAAGGCCTACGCCTGCGGCTGTAGCGTATTTTTTATCTGAGCCACTGGAGGTGACGCCGTGCCAGGGAAGTGTGACGATACCCCCACAGGACGTCGGACGATGCAGATAGACCTGTTGAGTAATTCGGTTGAAGCGTACTAGCAAATGGCGGGATGTGAACATTTCCAAACGT
>NZ_JBJJMO010000076.1:0-20002 GCF_046231935.1 Pseudomonas sp. KCJK9111
AGCATTTTCGCCAGTACCACGTAGCCAATTTTTTACATATGCTCAATATGCACACTCCGCTACCCATGGTAACGAGCGAGGTTAAAAAATGCGCTTATTCTATTGTAATAACGCCTTAACACATATTCAGCATTCGTCCACGAGCGAATCCATTTTTAGAGCCCAAGGAATCAACCTAGCGATTAAAGACCTCCACAACATCCAAAGACCCATAAGCGTTGACTTATTCAATTCTCCATTCCTAACAGTGCACCCGAAGTATTTTGTACCTTACCGCTATAGCGCCTTTGGATTCAGCCCACCCTCGGACAGTGGATGGTGTTTTAAAGGCGAACGGGAAGATCCAATAAGCAACGGCTATCTACTCGGGAATGGCCGCAGACTTTATAGCCCTTCACTCATGCGATTCACAAGTCCAGACGCCCTAAGCCCGTTTTCGAAGGGCGGCCTTAGCTACTATGCATTCGCTTTAAACGACCCGATCAGCAACAGTGACCCAAGCGGTGAGTTCACTGTCAGTCCAAGAAAATTTCTAATCAGGCTTTTCACGAAGAAAATTTATAAAGGCAGCATAGCATGGCAGCACGACGGATTAACCGCTTATGCTAAACCCCCGAGGAACGACGGAAAACTTAGTACACTTTACATCAGCGGCCACGGGGACTCAGGCTATGCTATAGGAGACCAATATAAATATTCAGCATCCAGCCTTTATACCGCACTTGAGCAAGCGGGTATTGAAATGAAATCCAGACAAACACATTTCCTAACTTGCAAATCCGCCGTACCCGAAAGTCCTCAAGGCCTCTCTCTGGCTGAAGACATGGCCAGGTTAACCGGTGCACAAGCCTCTGGCTACCATAAGGGCGTCAACGTCTATGGCACGACTGATAAAAACGGACAGTATGTAGATCGCCTGCTCAGAATACCCGTGTTTGATTATTTCTATGGTGTGACATCAACGAAAACTAGGCAGGGCAATATTCGAAATCCTGAAAAATTAAAGACGCTCCGAAACGGGCGTGGATGACGGGCGGATTTTCGGCGAGATAGAAATGGGCTCTGCAAGCGTTTAAAGCTTGAAGGACGGCGCGACTCCTGAAACGACCTTGTGACACAAGCGGTCGCAGTCAGTCAACAGAGCTCTTCTAAGGCTTTGCGTTCGATCGTTACTCAAGGCCCTCATCAGGGAAGTGGCTTATTCATCATCGTCGAAGTTGTACATGCCCGGCGCGAGGTTCTCGAAGCGGGTGTACTTGCCGATGAACGCCAGGCGCACAAAGCCGATAGGCCCGTTACGCTGTTTGCCGATGATGATTTCCGCCACGCCCTTGTGCTCGGTTTCGGGGTGGTACACCTCGTCGCGGTACACGAACATGATGACGTCGGCGTCCTGCTCGATTGCACCCGATTCACGCAAGTCGGAGTTGACCGGGCGTTTGTTCGGGCGCTGCTCCAACGAACGGTTGAGCTGCGATAGAGCAATGACCGGGCAGTTGAATTCCTTGGCCAAGGCTTTGAGCGACCGGGATATTTCGGAAATCTCGTTCGTGCGGTTGTCACCGGAAGATCCGGGAATCTGCATCAGCTGCAGGTAGTCGACCATGATCATGGCGATCTCGCCGTGCTCGCGTGCCAGGCGCCGGGTGCGCGCGCGCATCTCTGATGGGCTGATGCCGGCGGTGTCATCGATGAACAACTTGCGGTCGTTGAGCAGGTTTACCGCCGAGGTGAGGCGTGGCCAGTCGTCGTCGCTCAATTGACCGGAGCGGACTTTGGTCTGGTCGATACGACCCAGCGAGGACAGCATACGCATGACCAGCGATTCGCCTGGCATTTCCAGCGAAAACACCAGCACGGCCTTGTCGGTCCGCAGCACGGCGTTTTCCACCAGGTTCATGGCGAACGTGGTTTTGCCCATCGAAGGTCGGCCCGCCACGATGATCAGGTCGGCCGGCTGAAGGCCGCTGGTTTTCTCGTCCAGGTCGGTATAACCGGTGGAAATACCGGTGATGTCGCTGTCGGAGTTGAACAAGGTGTCGATGCGGTCGATGGCCATGGTCAACAGGTCGTTGACCCCTACCGGGCCGCCTGTCTTGGGCCGTGCCTCGGCGATCTGGAAGATCTGCCGCTCGGCGTCGTCGAGGATTTCCGCCGCATCACGGCCTTGCGGGTTGAACGCATTGTCTGCGATGTCAGTACTGATGCTGATCAGTTGCCGCAGCGTGGCCCGCTCGCGAATGATCGCGGCGTAAGCCTTGATGTTGGCCACCGAAGGCGTGTTCTTGGCCAGCTCGGCCAGGTACGCCAGGCCACCGACCTGCGTCGACAGGCCTTCCTTGTCGAGCTGCTCGTGCAGCGTCACCACATCGAACGGCTGGTTGGCGTCGGCCAACTTGTGCACGGCACGGAAGATCAGCCGATGGTCATGCCGGTAGAAGTCACCGTCCGACACCTGATCCAGCACCCGCTCCCAGGCGTTGTTGTCCAGCATCAGCCCACCGAGCACGGCCTGTTCGGCCTCGATGGAATGCGGCGGCACTTTCAGGGCTGCGGTTTGCAGGTCGAGCTGTTCGGAGGTAGTGATCTCGTTCATGGCCACGAAAGAATTCTGGAGGATGAAAAAGACAAAGGGCACGGCCTGTCGAAGACAGGACCGTGCCCGATGTTAACCGGCTGACACCTGAGGGGCCAGCCAGTCAGCGCAGCTTAGGCAGCTACGACGACCACGCGTACGGTGGCTTCAACGTCGCTGTGCAGGTGCACGGCTACGTCGTATTCGCCAACCTGACGGATGGTGCCGTTCGGCAGACGAACTTCAGCTTTGGCCACTTCAACGCCGGAGGCGGTCAGGGCGTCAGCGATGTCGTGGGTGCCGATCGAACCGAACAGCTTGCCTTCGTCGCCAGCAGTGGCAGTGATGGTCACTTCCAGCTCGGCCAGTTGGGCAGCGCGGCTTTCAGCCGACGATTTACGGTCTGCAGCTGCTTTTTCCAGCTCGGCGCGACGCTCTTCGAACGCAGCCAGGTTGGCGGCGTTGGCAACGGTAGCCTTGCCGAATGGCAGCAGGAAGTTACGGCCGTAACCAGCCTTAACTTTTACTTTATCGCCCAGGTTGCCCAGGTTGGCGACTTTTTCCAGCAGGATCAGTTCCATTTGGTAAAACCTCTTAACTTTTAACCTTCACCGTTCGCGGAGTCATTCCCTTTGGGGGACTTGCGACCGCGAAAATCAATCAGGCTGTCGACAATGGCCAGGACCACCAGCAACGGGTAAATCAGCTGCATGATCAGCGGCAGCGTCACGTACATCCCTACCAGCCAGAAACCGGCCAGTCGGCCCTGCGCCACGAGCCCATGCATCAAAGCGATGCCGGCCAGCACCAGTACCAGGCTCGAAGCCGATGCCAGGATGATGAACTGCGGCCCGATGAACGGGGCCACCACCATCACTGCCACCAGGGCCACCATGGTCTGTTTCGGCAGCTTCAGGGCACGAAACTCGTGACCGAAGCCTCCAGGGTTGTACAACGCTGCCTGCCAATAGCGCGCCAGCACCAAGGCCAGCACGCAGAACAACTGCACTGTCACCGCTGTGGAAGTGACCAGCAATGGGCGGATCACTTCACCGGAGAGCACCGGCTGCCCTTCTACTTGCGGCATGGCTTCGGCAAACGCCTTGGCCAGCGCATCGAAGGTAGGGGCCAGCGCCAGATCGAGCACGAGGCTGAACGCCACGGCGAACACGGCACTGACCACCAACACCCGACTCCAGGGATGCTCGGCCCGCAACAGGCCGGCAAGTGCCAGGGCGCCCGCGATCACCATGAAGGTGATCGGATCGCCCATGACCCAAACGGCCAACCCTGCCAGCAAGCCGCCAGCGATGACCGTTGAAGCATCCTTGAACCCGCGCCGCAGCAGCACAAGGCTGCCGGCAGCGGCACTCAACCAGAACAGCAGCGGCAATACCGCGCTGATGACCACCACGAGGGTGGCCTGCACACGACCGCGCATGATGAAACTTGCTAACGCTCGCATGCTAATCCCTTACTGCTTGTCGACGACCCGGTCTCAGCGGCCGTGGCTGTCGGTGTAGGGCAGCAGGGCCAGGAAGCGGGCGCGCTTGATAGCGGTAGCCAGCTGACGCTGATAACGAGCTTTGGTACCGGTGATACGGCTTGGAACGATCTTGCCGGTTTCGGATACGTAAGCTTTCAGGGTGTTGAGATCTTTGAAGTCGATCTCTTTCACGTCTTCAGCAGTGAAGCGGCAGAATTTACGACGACGGAAGAAACGTGCCATTTAATAGGCTCCTCTAAAGGTCCGTGGATTACTCGTCAGCGTTATCGCTGGAGTCGCTGTCATTGCTGTCGTCGCCTTCGGCGGACTCGGCATGCTCAGGACGCTCACGACGCTCACGGCGCTCGCTGCGGTTTTCTTCAGCCTTCAGCATCTCGGACTGACCGGTAACGGCTTCGTCGCGACGGATGACAAGGTTACGGATAACGGCATCGTTGTAGCGGAAGTTGTCTTCCAGCTCGGCCAGGGCCTTGCCGGTGCACTCAACGTTCAGCATCACGTAGTGAGCCTTGTGAACATTGTTGATTGCGTAGGCCAGTTGACGACGGCCCCAATCTTCCAGGCGGTGGATCTTGCCACCATCTTCTTCGATCAGCTTGGTGTAACGCTCAACCATGCCGCCGACTTGCTCGCTCTGGTCCGGGTGAACCAGGAAGATGATTTCGTAATGACGCATGAATGCTCCTTACGGGTTAGTAGTCTGCCAGCGAATCTGGTCAGACAAGGAGTGAATGACACTGGTGTGTCTTGCCAGGGAGTAGAGGCACATGCGCACCTGCCAGCTCGGCAAGGGGCGCAATTGTAGAGAAGGCCAGACAGACAAGCAAGGCAATTGGCGATTATTTGAACAACCGGAAACACTTCGACGCGGCGCCTGTCGCGCCACGGGTGCAACTGCTTGCACAGGATCAGTTCGCGTGGTCAGGTCAGGCTGACGCCGCGCCGGCCACAAGACCGGCACGGCCCCGGGATCAACCCTTGGTCTGGCGCTGGCGCACGGCCTCGAACAGGCATACGCCAGTGGCCACGGACACGTTCAGGCTGCTGACGCTGCCGCTCATCGGCAGCTTCACCAGAAAATCGCAGTGCTCGCGGGTCAGCCGGCGCATGCCCTTGCCTTCGGCGCCCATGATCATCACCAGCGGGCCGGTCAGGTCCTGCTGGTAGATTTCCTGCTCGGCTTCGCCGGCGGTGCCGACCACCCACAGCCCACGCTGCTGCAACTTCTCAAGCGTACGCGCAAGATTGGTCACGGCCACCAGCGGGATCACCTCGGCTGCGCCGCATGCGACCTTGCGCACCACAGGCGTAAGGGTCGCCGACTTGTCCTTAGGCACGATCACAGCCGTGGCTCCCGCCGCATCGGCGGTGCGCAGGCAGGCACCGAGGTTGTGCGGGTCGGTCACCCCGTCCAGCACCAGGATCAGCGGCGGCGTTTCAGTGCGTTCGAGCAATTCCTCGAGCATGAGCTCGCCCCAGACCTGGCTGGGGCTCACCTCGGCCACCACCCCCTGGTGCACGCCCTCGACCCAGGCGTCCATCTCACGGCGTTCGGCTTGACCCACGGCCACGCGATTCTCGGCGGCCAAGGCCAGCAGCGCTTGCAGGCGCGGCTCGCTGCGACCCTCCGACAGCCAGATCTGCTTGACCCGCTTGGGATGGTGCTGCAACAGCGCCTGTACTGCGTGAACGCCGTAGATCTTTTCCAACTGACTCATGAATTACTCTTGCTCTTGCGTGAGGCGCCGGATTTCGACGGCCCTTTACGGTGCTTGGTAGGCTTGCCGGACGTCTTGCTGCCCTTGTCCGACTTGCTGCTGCCGTGGCTGCTACTGCGAGCCTCGGTCATCAGCGCCTTTTTCATTTCGCGGCTCTTGCGCACCTCGGCGTTGCGCTGCACGGCGTCCTTGGGGAAGTACGCCTCGGACGCTTCGCTCTTGCGGCTGCGCGGCTTGGGCGTGGCCTTGGCCTTCACTTGCTCCGGTGCTTGCTCGGTCGGGGCCTCCGCAGCCGTTGCACCACGCTGCTTGCGACCGATCGGAGCGGCCAAGGTGGCGTCGGCCACCTCGAAGTCGATCTTGCGCTCGTCCAGGTCCACGCGCATGACCTTGACCTCGATCGTGTCACCCAGGCGGAAGCTGCGGCCGGTGCGTTCGCCCGACAGACGATGATGCACTGGGTCGAAGTGGTAATAGTCGCCCGGCAGCGCACTGACGTGCACCAGACCCTCGACGTAGATGTCCGTCAGCTCGACGAACAGGCCGAAACCGGTCACCGCGGTGATCACACCCGGGAACGTCTCGCCCACGCGGTCTTTCATGTACTCGCACTTGAGCCAGTTGACCACGTCACGGGTGGCTTCGTCGGCCCGGCGTTCGGTCATCGAACACTGCTCGCCCAGCTGCTCGAGGGTGTTCTCGTCGTACGGGTAGATGCGCGCCTTGGGAATGCTCATGGCACCGGCACGCTTGACGTGCGGGGTATCGACCTTGGAACGGATGACGCTGCGGATGGCGCGGTGCACCAGCAGGTCAGGGTAACGGCGGATCGGCGAGGTGAAGTGGGTGTACGCCTCGTAGTTCAAGCCAAAGTGGCCGTTGTTGTCGGTGCTGTACACCGCCTGGCTGAGCGAGCGCAGCATCACGGTCTGGATCAGGTGGAAGTCCGGGCGGGCGGCGATGCTCGCCAGCAGTGCCTGGTAGTCCTTGGGCGACGGATCCTTGCCCTTGTGCAGGGAAAGCCCCAGCTCACCCAGGAAAGCGCGCAGCTTTTCCAGGCGCTCCGGTGGCGGGCCGTCGTGCACACGATACAGGGCCGGCACACCGTGCTTTTGCAGGAACTCTGCCGTGGCCACGTTGGCGGCCAGCATGCATTCCTCGATCAGCTTGTGCGCATCGTTGCGCACGGTCGGGCGAATTTCCGCGATCTTGCGGTCTTCGCCAAAGACGATGCGGGTTTCCTGGGTCTCGAAGTCGATGGCACCGCGGGTGTGACGGGCCTCGAGCAGGACTTTGTACAGGTTGTAGAGGTTCTTCAGGTCCGGGACGACTTCCTTGTACTCCTCGCGCAGCGCCTTGCCTTCACGGGTGCGTGAATGCTCGAGCATGCTGCTGACCTTGTTGTAGGTCAGGCGGGCGTGGGAGTGGATGACCCCTTCATAGAACTGGTAGTCGACCATTTGCCCGGCCTTGTTCATGGTCATTTCACAGACCATGGCCAGTCGATCGACATGCGGGTTCAACGAGCACAGGCCGTTGGACAGCTCCTCGGGCAGCATGGGCACCACGCGCTCGGGGAAGTACACCGAGTTGCCGCGCTGCTGGGCTTCCACATCCAGCGCCGAGCCCAGGCGAACGTAGCTCGACACGTCGGCGATCGCCACATAAAGGCGCCAGCCACCGGAGAACATCCGCAGCTTGCCCAGCGGTTCGCAGTAAACGGCATCGTCGAAGTCGCGCGCGTCCTCACCGTCGATGGTCACGAAGGGCAGGTGGCGCAGGTCGACGCGCTTTTCCTTGTCCTTGTCTTCGACTTCGGAGCGGAACTTGCGGGCCTCCTTGATCACATCCTTGGGCCAGACGTGTGGGATATCGTAGCTGCGCAAGGCAACGTCGATTTCCATGCCCGGCGCCATGTAGTTGCCGACCACTTCCACCACATCGCCTTGTGGCTGGAACCGCGCCGTCGGCCAATGGGTGATCTTGATCTCGACGAACTGGCCGATCTTCGCGCCACCGTTACGCCCGGCCGTGACCAGCACTTCTTGCTGGATCTTCGGGTTGTCGGGGGTCACGTAACCGATGCCGCCTTCCTCGAAGTAGCGGCCGACTACGCTTTCATGGGCGCGGGAGACGACCTCGACCAGCGCGCCTTCACGGCGGCCACGGCGGTCGACGCCGGATACGCGAGCCAGGGCACGGTCGCCATCGAACACCAGGCGCATCTGCGACGGGCTCAGGAACAGGTCTTCGCTGCCGTCGTCGGGAATGAGGAAGCCGAAGCCGTCGCGGTGGCCGGAGACGCGACCGCAGATGAGGTCCAGCTTGTCCACCGGGGCATAGGTGCCGCGCCGGGTGTAGATAAGCTGGCCGTCGCGCTCCATGGCCCGCAGGCGACGGCGCAGTGCTTCGATCTGGTCTTCTTCGTGCAGACCGAACTCTGCCGCCAGCTCCTCGCGCGCGGCCGGTTCGCCACGGTCGGCAAGGCGCTGCAGGATCAGCTCACGGCTGGGAATGGGGTTGTCGTATTTTTCCGCTTCGCGAGCGGCCTCGGGATCGAGGGATTGCCAATCGGCCATCAGAAGGGGTTCACCTTGGGGTATATAGATAGGAATTCTGGCATAGGCGTATTGAAACCGGAAATGTCAGCCTTGGACAGCCCCCTGAGGAGCGCTCGGCAATCGGCAATAGGCCCATGAAATCAACAAGTTGAATTTTTTGAGATTTTTTTTGATCGAGGGCTTTACAGCCCTTGGGAGCATCCGTATAGTGCGCACCACGACGACGGACAACCCCGGAGTTGTAGTAGAGATGAGCGGCGCTGTAAAGCATCTTTTATCTCGAATGTGTGCCCAGGTGGCGGAATTGGTAGACGCGCTGGTTTCAGGTATCAGTGACTTAACGGTCGTGGAAGTTCGAGTCTTCTCCTGGGCACCATACAAAAACCCACTAGCTTGCTAGTGGGTTTTTTCTTGCCTGAAATTCAGCACCTTGGCCGCACCCTCCCGTGCTTTCGGCCTTCTGCAAGACGGTGCACAAGACCCAACGCCCCGCCCCTTCCGATGCGTGCATAAGCCCACGTAACCCGCTCAATGAATTTATCGTCACCTCGCCACATGAGAAACGATTTCGTTTACCATTGTTTCCGAATATGTAGCCGTAAGCGAGGAAGTACCCGCATGACGATCCGCCCGCAACCGCTGATGCGCACCCTGGCCGCCGCCGTATTGAGCCTGGTCATCGGCGCTCCGGCCGCCATGGCAGACGCGCCGGTCACCTTGACCATGTACAACGGTCAGCACAAGGAAATCGGCGAGGCCATCGCCAAGGCTTATGAAGCCAAGACCGGCATCCATATCAATATTCGCAAGGGCAGCAGCAACCAGCTGGCCAGCCAGATCATCGAAGAAGGCGAGCGCTCGCCGGCCGACATCATCTATACCGAAGAGTCGCCCCCCCTGAACAACCTGGGTGAATTGGGCCTGCTGGCAAAGATCGATGATGCCACGCTCAACATGCTGCCCAAGGAATATGTCGCCGCCAACGGCACCTGGATGGGCGTGACCGCGCGGACCCGGGTGGTGGTGTACAACCCCAAGAAAATCGACGAGAAGGACCTGCCGACCACGGTGATGGACTTCGCCAACCCTGAATGGGACAGGCGTGTTGGCTTCGTGCCCACCAGCGGGGCTTTCCAGGAGCAGGCGGTAGCCATCCTGAAGATGCATGGCCGCGAGGCAACGGAAGAATGGCTGACCGGCCTGAAGGCCTTCGGCAAGACCTACACCAACAACATGGTCGCCCTCAAGGCCGTGGAGAAAGGTGAAGTGGACGCGGTGCTGGTCAACAACTACTACTGGTACGCCTTGGAGCGCGAGCGTGGCAAGCTCGATTCCAAGCTGTACTACCTGGCCGACGGCGATGCCGGCAACCTGGTGACCATTTCGGGTGCCGCGGCCGTGAAGGCCAGCAAGCACCCCAAGGAAGCCCAGGCCCTGCTCAACTGGATGGCCAGCGAAGAAGGCCAGCGCGTCATCACCCAGACGACAGCCGAGTACCCGCTACACAAGGGCATGGTCTCAGACCGGGGCCTGAAGCCGTTCGAAGACCTGCGCCCACCCAAGATCTCGCCTGCCGACCTGGGCAATGCCGAGGAAGCCATCGAACTGGAACGTGAGGTCGGTCTGCTCTAATGACTGCCGCCCTGACCCAGCCGGTGCCGGTACGTTTCGTACCGCGCCGCAAGCGCCCCTCGATCTGGGTGGTGCTGCCCGTGCTTTTCCTGGTGGCGATGAGCGTGCTGCCATTGCTCTACGTGGCCATCAAAGCCTGGGAAGCCGGCTGGCGAGAGGCGCTGTATCTGTTGTGGCGCCCCTATGTATGGGGGCTGATGCGCAATACCTTGTTGTTGATGGTCGGGGTAACCCTGACTTGCATGGTGGTCGGCCTGGCGCTGGCCTGGTTGCTCGAACGCAGCGACCTGCCCGGTCGTAGGCTGTGGGGGGTGGTGTTGTGCCTGCCCTTTGCCGTGCCGTCGTTCGTCAGCAGCTTCACCTGGGTCTCGCTGAGCGCTGACTTCGAGGGCCTGGGCGGCGCCATTTTGGTGATGGCCCTGTCCAAGTACCCGCTGATCTTCCTGCCAGTGGCCGCCACCTTGCGCAACCTGGACACCTCACTCGAGGAGTCGGCGCGTACCCTGGGCTGTAGCCGCTGGAGCGTGTACCGGAAAGTCACCCTGCCCCTGCTGTGGCCATCGATGCTCGGGGGCGCCTTGTTGATTGCCCTGCACATGCTCGTGGAATTCGGCGCACTGTCGATTCTAGGCCTGCAGACATTCACCACCGCCATTTACCAACAGTTTGAGCTGGAGTTCAGCAACGCCAACGCGGCCATGCTCTCTGCCGTACTGCTAGCCATGTGCCTGGTCATGCTCTGGCTGGAGCTGCGGGTACGCGGCAAGGCCCGGCATGTGCGCATCGGCCAGGGCGTGGCACGCCGCGCTCAGCCTATAAAGCTGCGTGGCTGGGCAATACCTGCTCAGTTGTTCTGCCTGGGCCTGGCAGTCTTGGGCAGCGGTATTCCATTGGCCATGCTCGGTTACTGGCTCAGTGTGGGTTCCTCCGCAGCGTTCCCCATTGCGGATATTTCCAGTGCCCTGTTCACTTCGCTGTCCGTGTCGCTAGGCGGCGCCGGCTTCTGCGTCGTGCTAGCTCTGCCGATCAGCTTCCTGGTGGTGCGCTACAAGGGGCGCCTGGCCATTTGGGCAGAACGCTTGCCGTACCTGCTGCATGCCCTGCCCGGCCTGGTCATTGCCCTGACGCTGGTGTTCTTCGCCCTGCACTACGTGCCGGTGCTGTACCAGACCACTGCGTTACTGCTTCTGGCCTATGCACTGCTGTTCCTCCCTCTGGCCCAGTCGCCCGTGCGCACGGCCTTGAACAAGGCTTCCCCTACGCTGGAAGAAGCAGCCCGCACCCTGGGTGCAAGCAGCTTCGCCGCGTTCTGCAAAGTGACCCTGCCGATCATCTTCCCGGCGATGGCAGCGGCCTTCGCCTTGGTGTTTCTGGACGCCATGAAGGAATTGACGGCAACGTTGCTGCTCAGCCCGACCGGCATGACGACCCTTGCCACCGAAGTCTGGGCACACACGGCCAATGTGGAGTTCGCCGCCGCGGCCCCGTATGCGGCGTTGTTGATCGTGGTTTCCGGGCTGCCGGTTTATCTGCTGACAACGCGGATGTACCTGAACCGGGCATGATGGCCTCAAACGCATCAAGCCCGGAACTGGCCTAGACTCGCCCGAAGCTGCGCCGCCAGATCGTCCAGTACCTTGCTGCTTGCCGTGGTCTGCATCACCACTTCGGCTGAACGCTCGGCCTGGGTATGAATGTTCTGCACCCTGCCGCGCACCGCTTGTGCGCCATTGGCTTGCTGTTCGGCGGCGCGGGTGGCCAGGCCTATCGCCGCATGCACCTGCTCGACGGCAGCCTGTACTGACTGCTGTCGACGCTCATTTTCACGCAGCACCAGCAGCCCTTCGCTGGCCTTTGCACCCGCCTGGCTGATCGTGGCTACCGCCTCCTTGGCCCCTGCCTGCAGCGCGGCAATATGCGCCTGGATGTCACCGGTGGAGCATTGCGTCTTGCTCGCCAACGCCCTGACTTCATCCGCCACCACGGCAAAGCCGCGCCCGGTCTCGCCGGCACGGGCCGCTTCAATGGCAGCGTTGAGGGCCAGCAGGTTGGTCTGTTCGGCAATGCCATGGATCACCGTCAGTACCACCTCGATCTGCTCACTTTGCTTGGCCAGGCGCTCAATGACCTGGGAGCCTGCGTCCACCTGCCCAGCCAAGTTTTCGATCAGCCCGGCCAGTTGCGTCGAGGTTCGACTGTTTTCGTCGGTGGCCTGGCGGATGTCCACCACTTGCTGCAAGGCGGCCTGCATGGCGTAGCTCTCGGCTTGGGCTTCTTCAGCCATGCTCGACAGGTCGCTCAGGCTGGCCGCCACTTCATCACGTTGCAACGCAGCGGCGGCATCGGCGCCGGCGTTGCGCTGGGCCATGGCGCCGATTTCCACACCGGTGCGCTGGGCCACGTCACCAGCTTCGCGCACGATAGGTTGCAGCTTGTCGACGAAGCGGTTGACTGCAGAGGCCATGTCGCCAATCTCGTCGCGGCTGTCCAGCCGTACCCGCTTGGTCAGGTCGCCTTCGCCCGCCGCCAGGTCATCGAGCGCCGCGATCAACAGGCGCAACTTGCTCACTACACGCCGGCCCAGCACCACGGCCACCACCAACAGCACGCCCAACCCTACCAGCACCAGGCCCAGGCCGATGCGCCAACGCAATTCAGCCGCCGCATCGCGCACGGTTTGCGCTGTATTGTTCTGCATGGCCGCGGCGCTGCCTTGCGCAGCCTCAAGGCGTTCACGCAGTGTCTTGCCACTGTCGGCAGCCGCCCCTACCAGGCTGTCGCCAACCAGCTGTTCGCTGCTGGTGATCAAGGCTGCGAAACGCTGATCCAGCGCGGCCAGTTGCTGATCGATACCGGCGGTTGACACACCCAGCAGAACCTTGCCGATTTCCGCCCCGTTTGGGTTGATCGACGCTTCGACCATGTACACAGCAGGGTCACGGCGGGCGGCCTCGATCACCTTGTCCAGCGCTCGCTCCCCTTGGCCCTTCTCGAGCAACGCCTGGTTGATCGGGTTCTGTCGGTTCAGGTAGCGGGTCAGGTGCTGGCCTTCTGCATCGTCATAAATCACGAACAGAACGTTGGGATTGCGCTGCGCCCGTCGGGCGAAATCCGATAGCACCGGCACATCCTTGTCCCAGATGGCGCGCGGCGCCACCGAGGCCAGCAACTCTGCCATGTCGTTGGCGGACTCCTTCAGCGTGCCTTCGAGGGTCTCGCGCAGTTGCTGCTGCTCGGCCTGCAGGCGTGTCGAGAGACCTGCACTCAAGCGTTGGCGCGTGCTGGCAGACAAGCCATCGAGGCCTGCGCGCACCTCCTGGCCGGCTTGCTCCAGATCGGTCGTGAGTTGCTGGCTGTCATGCCCCAGGCGTTCGGCCAGTTCGCGCTCAAGGGCCGAAACGGTGCTTCGTGTCAGGGCAACGGCCACCAGCACTTGCACCAAAAGGGCGATACCCAAGGCCACAAAAACAGGCCGCAACAGGCGGCTTCGTAACAGTGAAAGGATGGCAGACACGGTGAAACCCTCGTGTTTTCTGGCGCCATTACTTTGATGGCATCGACAGACACTTCTTACAGCAAGGGTTATGCCGGTAGCAGCGGGGATACACGCCAAGTCCAAGCAATGCGCGTTTCATACCCACAATGAAAAACGCCGCGGCCCCTGTTCAGGGCCACGGCGTCAGATCAGCCTGCAGGGCAGATCAGGCGAACGGATGACGCAGCACGATGGTCTCGTTGCGGTCCGGGCCGGTGGAGATGATGTCGATCGGCGCGCCGATCAGCTCCTCGATACGGGTGATGTAGGCACGCGCATTGGCAGGCAGCGCTTCCAGGGTCTTGGCACCCAAGGTCGACTCGCTCCAGCCCGGCAGTGTTTCGTACACAGGCTGCAGGCCGATGTAGCTGTCGGCATCGGTCGGGGCTTCGATCACTTCGCCATTGGCATCCTTGTAACCTACGCAGATGTTGATGGTCTCCAGGCCGTCCAGCACGTCGAGCTTGGTCAGGCAGATGCCCGAGATGCTGTTGACGTCGATGGCGCGGCGCAGGATGACGGCATCGAACCAGCCGCAACGACGGGCGCGCCCGGTCGTGGAGCCAAACTCATGGCCACGCTTGGCCAGGGTGGCGCCCGTGTCATCGAACAGCTCGGTCGGGAACGGGCCCGAACCTACGCGGGTGGTGTAGGCCTTGGTGATGCCCAGGATGTAGTCCAGGTACATCGGGCCCACGCCGGAACCGGTCGAGATACCGCCAGCGGTGGTGTTGGAGCTGGTGACGTACGGGTAGGTACCGTGGTCGATGTCCAGCAGCGAGCCTTGCGCGCCTTCGAACATGATGTCCTTGCCGGCACGACGCAGGTTGTGCAGCTCGGCAGTGACGTCGAGCATCATCGGCTTGAGCTGTTCGGCATAGGCCATGCACTCGTCCAGCGTCTGCTGGAAGTCGATGGCAGGCTCTTTGTAGTAATTGACCAGCTGGAAGTTGTGATAGTCCAGCAGCTCGCCCAGCTTGGCGGCAAAACGCTCGCGGTGGAACAGATCGCCCACGCGCAGGCCACGGCGGGCGACCTTGTCTTCGTACGCTGGGCCGATACCACGGCCGGTGGTGCCGATCTTGGCTTCGCCACGGGCTTTCTCACGGGCCTGGTCCAGCGCGACGTGGTACGACAGGATCAGCGGCGCAGCCGGGGAAATGCGCAGGCGCTCGCGAACCGGCACGCCCTTCTCTTCCAGCTTGGTGATCTCGCGCATCAGTGCATCGGGTGCAACGACCACACCGTTGCCGATCAGGCATTGCACGCCTTCACGCAGGATGCCGGATGGAATCAGGTGCAGAACGGTCTTTTCACCGTTGATCACCAGGGTGTGACCCGCGTTGTGGCCACCCTGGTAGCGCACGACGGCGGCAGCATGTTCGGTCAGCAGATCGACGATCTTGCCTTTGCCCTCATCACCCCACTGGGTGCCCAGGACGACGACATTCTTACCCATTACATTGGTCCTCATTCACGCAAACTTGGTTGCCGGCCTGTTGCCGACGCAGAAACTCACTGGGCCAGCGGCAGAACCTGCCAGCGCCCGTCTTGCTGAATCAATTGACGATCACAATCCGCTTCAAGGGCAGCACTCAGCGGCTGACCAGGCAGGGCCTGGACCACACGCTGGCCCTCGTTGCGCAACTGGCAGACATGCTGCCATAGAGCCGCATCGCCACTGTCCGGCATCCAGATGCCGCCCGTGGGCAGTACGACCTCCGCTCGCCCCAGTGTGACCAGGGTCTTCAAATCCGTGGAGAAACCGGTAGCCGGGCGCGCCCGACCAAAGTCAGCGCCGATGTCGTCATAGCGTCCGCCCTGGGCAATCGACTGCCCTTCACCTGGCACGAACACCGCAAACACCACGCCCGTGTGGTAGTTGTAACCGCGCAGTTCGCCCAGGTCGAAGTACAACGGCAACTGCGGGTAACGAGCGGCCAACCGGTCGGCGATGGCCAGCAAATCGTCCAGGGCGGCCAGCACGCTGGCAGGTGCACGACCCAGGCGTACGCGGGCCTCGGCCAGAACTTCCCTGCCGCCGCACAGCTCGACCAGGGCTCGCAGCATGTTGCCTACATCCTTTGGCAAGTCGGCCGTCAGCGCCTGCACTTCGTCGACCGCCTTGCGCTGCAGGGCGTCGAACAGCTGCTGCTCGACCGCGCCCGACAGGCCGGCGGCCTGAGCCAGGCCACGGTAGATGCCCACATGGCCCAGGTCCATGTGGACATCAGGCACATCGGCCAACTGCAGAGTGGCGAGCATCAGGCTGATGACTTCCACATCGCTGGTGGGGCTGGCATCACCGTACAGTTCGGCACCCAGCTGGATAGGGCTGCGCGAGGTAGACAAAGCACGCGGCTGGGCATGCAGCACACTGCCGGCGTAACACAACCGGCTTGGGCCTTCACGGCGCAGGGTATGGGCGTCGATGCGCGCGACCTGCGGCGTGAAGTCGGCACGAAAGCCCATCAGGCGGCCGGACTGCGGGTCTACTACCTTGAAGGTACGCTGATCCAGGTCCTGGCCAGCGCCGGTAAGCAGCGATTCCAGGTACTCGATATGCGGGGTGACGACCAGTTCGTAACCCCAACTCTGGAACAGGTCCAACACCTGGCGACGCGCGATCTCAATGCGCGCAGCCTCAGGTGGCAGTACTTCCTCGATGCCATCTGGCAGCAGCCAGCGGTCTACCGTTGCCATTACGCCTTTTCCCCTCTGGTCCGGGCGGCCGCCAGCAAGCCGGCCGTCAGTAAAGCAGGTATCGCGCACAGCAACGGGCAGCACTGATCCCAGCGCAGCCACCGTACCCGATACCCTCGAATTGCCTTGCGAACGTGTCAAAGGCGAACCGACACCAAGCCGATCAACCTTGCAGACGCAAAAAAGCCGGGAAATTTCCCGGCTGACTCATCATACACCCCTTTTGATTCGGGATGCACCCTGCCTGGCGTTTTAGCTGCCAGGCGGGGCGCCTGCCCGAATTCGCCTCAGGGCTTGCTCTTGTCCATGAAGCGGAAGAACTCGTTCTTCGGATCCAGGACCAGCACGTCGCTCTTGCTGGAGAAGCTCTCGCGGTAGGCTTGCAGGCTACGGTAGAACGCATAGAAATCAGCGTCCTGCGTGTAGGCCTTGGCGTAGATGGCAGCCGCCTGGGCATCACCCTCACCGCGGGTCTGTTCAGATTCGCGATAGGCCTCGGCCAGCAGCACACGGCGCTGGCGATCAGCGTCGGCACGAATACCTTCGGCCAGCTCATTACCCTTGGCCCGGTGCTCGCGCGCCTCGCGCTCACGCTCGGTGCTCATGCGATCGAACACACTGCGGTTGACTTCCTTGGGCAGGTCGATGGCCTTGACGCGGACGTCGATGACCTCGATACCCAGCTCCTTGTTGGCCATGCGGTTCAGCGAAGCGGTGATGTCGGCCATCAACGCGTCACGCTCACCGGACACCACTTCGTGCAGGGTGCGCTTACCGAACTGGTCACGCAGGCCGCTTTCCAGACGACGGGACAGACGCTCATCAGCGATCTGCTTCATGCCGGAAGTGGCCGTGTAGAAGCGCTCGGCATCCTTGACGCGCCATTTGGCATAGGCGTCGACCATCACCGCTTTCTTCTCCAGGGTAAGGAACCGCTGGGTAGGGGCGTCGAGGGTCATCAGGCGGGCGTCGAACTTGCGTACCTGGTTCACGTACGGCACTTTCACGTGCAGCCCTGGCTGGACATCGGCCTGGACCACCTTACCGAAGCGCAGCAATACTGCCCGCTCGGTCTGGGCCACGATGTAGAAGCTGTTCCAGGCCACGATGGCCAGAACCACGGCGGCGATCAGGGCGATCAGCGATCGGTTGCTCATCAGCGGCTCTCCCTAGTGCGCAGCGGCTGCTGTTGCTGTTGCGTGTCCTGCGCCGAGCGCGCGGCGGCAGCGTCGTTGGCCGACGATACACCGCTCGCAGGTGCGGACGAGTTGCGGCTGCCTTCGACCATCTTGTCCAGTGGCAGGTAGAGCAGGTTGTTCTGCCCGTCCTTGGTTGCCACCATGACCTTGCTCGAATTGCTGTACACCGCCTGCATGGTTTCCAGGTACAGGCGCTCGCGGGTCACATCAGGTGCCTTGCGGTACTCAGTGACCAGCTTGGTGAAGCGGTCGGCCTCACCCTTGGCGCGGGCAATGACTTCATCGCGGTAGCCGTTGGCGTCTTCGATGATGCGCTGGGCCTGACCACGGGCTTCGGGCACCACGCCATTGGCGTAGGACTCGGCCTGGTTGCGGGCACGCTGCTCGTCTTCGCGCGCCCGGATCACGTCATCGAAGGCTTCCTGCACTTCACGCGGAGCTGCCGCGCTCTGCACGTTGACCTGGGTAACGGTAATGCCGGTGCGGTAGTTGTCGAGGAAACGCTGCAGACGTTCGCGGATGTCCACGGCCATCTGTTCACGACCTTCGGTCAATACCTGGTCCATGGACGTAGAGCCCACCACGTGACGCAGGGCGCTGTCGGTCGCATGCTGCAGGCTGACCTCAGGCTGGTCGACGTTGAGCACGAAGTCCTGCAGGTTGCTGATCTTGTACTGGACGGTCAGCGGTACCTCGACGATGTTCTCGTCTTCGGTCAGCATCTGGCCCTGCTTGGTGTAGGCCCGCTCGCGCGTGACGTTTTCCATGTACTTGCGATCGATCGGCGGGAAGTAGATGTTCAGGCCGGGACCGACCGTCTCATAGTACTTGCCGAAGCGCAGCACAACGGCCTGCTCCTGCTCGTCGACGACATACACGGCGCTGTACAGCCAGATGGCCGCCAGCACTGCCAGGCCGATGGCCAGCAGCCCGAGGCCGCCGCCTTTGCCGACATTGCGGTCACCGCCACCCCGTTTCTTGCCACCACCGAACATGCCGTTGAGGCTGTCCTGCAGTTTGCGGAAGGCCTCGTCCAGATCCGGCGGACCTTTTTTGTCGCCGCCACCACCGCCACCGCGGCGGCCGCCCCAGGGATCCTGATTGTTCGAGTTGCCACCCGGCTCGTTCCAAGCCATAGCGCTCTCCATCTGATAAAGCAAAGACGCGCCCACGGCGCGCCGTCCAATGCTACAGAATGCCTGTCACTGCTGCCCTACGACCTCGTAGGGCATTTATTGCAAAGTGTGTTGCTCGACAAACACTTGCGGCTCCATGCCTTCACGGCTGACCAGGCGATTGAGTTCCACCCTGGGCAGACGCACGCTCAGCAGGCTGCGCCCTTCTTCATCATGCGCTTCACTCTGCACCGCGCCCAGGTCAAAGAATTGCGCGCGCAGGCGGGCAAAACGTTGCTCCAGGCACAAGGTGCCGACAAACAGATCATCACCCAGCAGCTCGGCAATCGCCTGGCCAACCAACTCCAGGCCACGCCCGTCACGTGCCGAAACCCAGACCCGCTCAGGCTTGCCGTCGGCATTGCGCTGGATCTGCGGCTCGACCTCTTCGAGCAGGTCGAGTTTGTTATACACCTCGAGGATCGGCAAGCCTTCGGCGCCAATCTCGCCCAATACGGCCAGCACCTGCTCGATTTGCTCCATGCGCTCAGGCTCATGGGAATCGATCACGTGCAGCAGCAGGTCGGAGTTGCTCGACTCCTCGAGCGTAGCCCGAAACGCCTCGACCAGCTTGTGCGGCAGGTGGCGAATGAAGCCCACGGTATCGGCCAGCACGATAGGCCCCAGGTCGTTGAGCTCAAGCCGACGCAGCGTCGGGTCGAGGGTGGCGAACAACTGGTCGGCGGCGTACACCTCGGACTGGGTCAGGGCGTTGAACAACGTGGACTTGCCGGCGTTGGTGTAGCCCACCAGCGAGACCGACGGAATGTCCGCGCGCTTGCGCCCGCGACGCGCCTGTTCACGCTGGCTGCGCACTTTCTCGAGGCGGGACTTGATCTGCCGGATGCGTACGCGCAGCAGGCGACGGTCGGTTTCGAGCTGGGTTTCACCCGGCCCCCGCAGGCCAATACCCCCTTTTTGTCGCTCAAGGTGGGTCCAACCGCGTACCAGCCGCGTACTCATGTGCTCAAGCTGGGCCAGTTCGACCTGCAGCTTGCCTTCGTGGGTACGTGCCCGTTGGGCGAAGATATCCAGAATCAGCCCGGTCCTGTCGAGCACACGGCACTCGAACACGCGTTCGAGGTTGCGCTCCTGACTGGGCGTGAGGGTGTGATTGAAAATCACCAGGTCTACCTGCTCGGCATGGACACGGTCGTGCAACTCCTCCACCTTGCCACTGCCAATCAGGTACTTGGCCGAGGGCTGATGCCTCGAGACCGTTACCAGCGAGACGATGTCGGCACCGGCCGACAACGCGAGCTCCTGAAACTCCTGCGGGTCTTCGCGCGCCTCAGGGTTCTGACCTTCCAAGTGAACGAGCAACGCGCGTTCACCACCACCGTGGCGCTCAAAGAACAATGCAGGCTCCTATCAGGCGTTGCCTGGCTCGCTGTCGC
>NZ_JBJJMO010000077.1:0-18962 GCF_046231935.1 Pseudomonas sp. KCJK9111
CAGCTGGCGCTTGCAACGCGCATCGGGCTCGTCACGGTCCCGGGTCGGCACTGCGAGACGGCCCTTGGCATCGAGACTGACGGCATTGGCTCCGCGAAACACGGCTGCGATTCCCCACAATATTAGCTTTTTTGTGTCAGAAAACCCACTTCATCCCACTTTCTGCCACTTGCGCACACTATAGGAATCCGCCCGCAGCACCGTCAAGGCACGTTCGGAAGGAAAAGCCTTACATGACCGAGATTTAGCGCGTTAAAGGAATGTGGAAAGACTATCTGGGGAATAAAAAAACTTGAGAAATCAAACGCGCACAACCCGATGCGGGCCGAACTTAAAGTGATTTATCAAGAGTAAGATTTTTTCGGCATTACCAGATGAGATCTGCTATCGATTCAAGCAGGAGGGAAAAGGTGGAGAGTCGATCTGTAAGCCGGGTTTTGTCGAGGACAGTCATTCCTCTACGACGGCCATCACTGGACGCCTCTAGCAACCTACCCGGTTCCGACGCGGGCCACGCCTGATGGAACCCTATTTGGTCTTGCTCCGAGTGGGGTTTACCTAGCCACGGGCTGTTGCCAGCCGTGCGGTGCGCTCTTACCGCACCTTTTCACCCTTACCGGCACCGAAGTGCTTAGGCGGTTGTTTTCTGTGGCACTTTCCGTAGGCTCGCGCCTCCCAGGCGTTACCTGGCACTCTGCCCTGCGGAGCCCGGACTTTCCTCCCCCCGCCAGCACACCGCAATGCGGTGGAACTTAAACGGGCAGCGACTGTCCGATCGACTCTCCGGCGCAAAGAGTACCGGCAGATGCTGCCAAGAACAAGCGTTACCGCCTTTTATATCAATTAGCCACTACTGCGCTTTCTGTTTTTCCAGTGCAACTTGATACAGCAGGTTCTTGCGTACGCCTGTTATTTCCGACGCCAGCGCCGCTGCCCGCTTGAGCGGAAGCTCGGCCAGCAGAAGGTCAAGTACTCGCTGCGCTTCGGTGCCGATACCCTGTTCGCCTTCCGGCGCGCTCCAGCCGCCTACCAGTACCACACACTCGCCCCGCTGCTGATTGCTGTCGCCGGCAACGAACGCATGTAGCTCCGACAAAGGCAGGCCCTTGAGGGTTTCAAACGTTTTGGTGATTTCGCGCGCCAGCACCGCTGGACGGTCTGCGCCAAACACCGCCTGCATGTCGTCCAGGCACTCCAGGATGCGATGCGGTGCCTCATAGAAGATCAAGGTACGCGGCTCCTCCTTGACCTGTTCCAGACGGGCGCGGCGCCCCGCTGTCTTGGCGGGCAGGAAACCTTCGAAGATGAAGCGATCCGAAGGCAAGCCTGCCGCTGACAGTGCGGCGATCAAGGCACAGGCGCCAGGCACCGGCACCACGGGCACACCTGCAGCGCGAGCCTGTCGGACCAGGTGATAACCGGGATCCGAAATCAGCGGTGTGCCTGCGTCAGACACCAGCGCCACATCGTCGCCGGCCAATAGCCGGGTCAGAAAGCGACCACCCTCATCCCGCTCGTTATGTTCATGGCAGGCGGCCAGTGGTGTGTCGATGCCGAAGTGTTGCAGCAGGCGGATCGAATGGCGCGTGTCCTCGGCAGCGATCAGTGACACGCTTGCCAGCACCTTCAGCGCCCTGGCACTCATGTCATCAAGATTGCCGATAGGCGTTGCCACCACATAAAGCGTTCCCACTAGGGCGGTCGAAGCCCCGGCCACATCAGTCACTGCACGCACCTGCCATTGAAATCAAAGCAGGCATTGTAGCCCGAGCACCCGCAACAGCGCGCAAAGAAGTTGAACGCCGCTGCGCCACAGCAGGCCTATAGTGAAGCTTCCACACGGCGACATCGCGCCCCGGCCAGCGCTTGGGTACAATCGCCAGCCAACTTGATCGAGTAACAGGACAATTACATGATCGCCTGCCTGCGGCTGCTCACAGCCTTCTGTCTCGCTGCCCTGCTGGCAGCCTGCGCCAGTTCGCCCTCATCCAGCCTTGGCGAGCTGCCCCGTACGCCGGATGCCAGCATCGAGCAACTGCTCGAACGGGCGACCTCCAGCAAGTCTGCCGAAGAGGCCGCACTGCTGCGCCTGAGCGCCGCAGACATGGCCTACCAGCAGAAGGACTTCCCGCGCGCCGCACGCATTCTCGAACAAGTCCAGGTAGACACGCTCAAGCCCGCCCAGCAGGTGTTCGCCGTCACGCTGACCGCCGAACTTGCCATGAGCCGCAACCAACCCAAGGCTGCCTTGAGCGCGCTGCAGCACCCCAGCCTGCAGCACGTGCCCGAATTGCCTGCGCAACAGCAGGTGCGCACCTATTCGGTACATGCCGCCGCTCTGGAGGCCGACGGGCAGGCCATGGCCGCTGCCCAGCAGCGTGTGCTGTTGGCACCGCTGCTCAGCGGGCAAGCCGCCAGCGCCAACCACGATGCCATCTGGTCACTTGTCGCCTCGCTGTCGACCGAGCAGCTGCAACAGCCCGCCAACGATCCGGTCCTGGCGGGCTGGTCCAGCCTCGCCCTGGCCGTCAAGGGCGCCGGCACCCTGGAGCAGCAACAGGCAGCCATCGACGACTGGGTCAAACAGCACCCGGATCATCCTGCCGCGAAACAGTTGCCCACTGCCCTCACCAAGCTCAAGGAACTGGCTAGCCAGCCTCTGACGCGTATCGCCCTGCTACTTCCCCAAGAAGGCCCATTGGCCGGTGTGGCGCGCGCGCTGCGTGACGGGTTCATGGCCGCCCACTTCCAGGCCCAGCAATCCGGGCAGCCCGCCCCGTCCGTGCAGATGGTCGACAGCTCCCGCATAGGGTCGCTGGACGACTTCTATCGCCAGGCCCAGGCCGACGGCGTGCAGCTTGTCATTGGCCCATTGGAGAAACCCCTGGTCAAGCAATTGGCTGCCAAGCCGCAGCTTCCGATCACCACCCTGGCACTGAACTACGCCGACGCGGGTCAAAAGGCGCCGCCTCAACTGTTCCAGTTCGGCCTTGCCGCCGAGGACGAGGCACGCGAGGTGTCCCGCAGGGCCCGCGCAGACGGCATGGTCCGCGCCGTTGCCATGGTGCCGAGCGGTGAATGGGGCGATCGTGTCCTGGCCGCGTTCCGTCAGGACTGGGAGAGCAACGGCGGCACACTGCTGGCTGCAGAGCGTATTGCCCAGCCCGTGGCACTGGCCCAGCAGATTGCCGACCTGTTCCAGCTGCGCCAAAGCGAAGGGCGCGCCAAGAGCGTGCAAAGCACCGTGGGCGGCAGCATCGCTGCCCAGCCGGCACGTCGCCAGGACATCGACTTCCTGTTCCTGGCAGCCACCCCACAGCAGGCACAGCAGATCAAGCCGACGCTGAACTTCCAGTACGCAGGTGACGTGCCAGTCTACGCGACCTCCAACCTGTACAGCGCCAGCGGCGATGTGAACCAGTACAACGACATGAACGGCATCCGTTTCTGTGAAACCCCATGGTTGCTCGACAGCAGCAACAGCCTCCGCCAGCAGGTGGTACAGCAATGGCCGCAAGCGGCGGGCAGCCTGGGCCGCCTGTATGCCATGGGTGTAGACGCCTACAGCCTGGCCCCGCGCCTCGGTCAGCTCAAGGCCCTGCCGGACAGCCGTATCCAGGGCCTGTCTGGCAACCTCGGCATCAATGCCAGCCAGCGCGTTGAGCGTCAGTTGCCGTGGGCAGAGTTCGCCGGCGGCCAGGTCAAGCGCCTCCCTGATACGCCCCGCTGATGACCGCTGCCTCGCCAAGCCATGCTGGGCAAGCGGCGGAAAACCATGCCCTTGAGTACCTTCAAGGGCATGGCCTGAAGCTGATTGACCGCAACTGGCGATGCAAAGGAGGCGAGCTTGATCTGGTCATGCTCGACGCCGATACAGTAGTATTCGTCGAAGTCCGCTATCGATTGCATGCGCATTTCGGTGGCGCCCTCGGCAGTATCGATCAGCGCAAGCAGAAGCGGCTGGTGCTTGCCGCCAGCCTGTTCCTGCATCAGAAACCTCAATGGGGCAACTGTCCTTGCCGCTTCGATGTGGTCGCCCTTCAAGGCAGCCACCATGCTGGCAAGCCGCTCGAATGGTTGAAAAACGCCTTCGAATGCTGAACCCACTTCGTTCTTTTTGCTCTATGTTTCGCGGGCTGATTACCGTCGCGTGCCGCGACGGCCTCCGCCCCATTTAAGGTCACCAGATGGACATGCAATCCCGAATCCGCCGGCTGTTCCAGGCCAGCATCGATACCAAGCAACAGGCAATGGACATCCTGGCACCGCACATCGAGCAGGCCAGCCTGGTCATGGTCAACGCACTGCTCAACGAGGGCAAGATGCTCGCGTGCGGCAACGGCGGCTCGGCCGGCGATGCGCAACATTTCTCTTCGGAGCTGCTCAACCGCTTCGAACGCGAACGCCCCAGCCTGCCAGCAATCGCGCTGACCACTGACAGCTCGACCCTGACCTCGATTGCCAACGACTACAGTTACAACGAGGTGTTTTCCAAGCAGATCCGCGCCTTGGGCCAACCCGGGGATGTTCTGCTGGCCATCTCCACCAGCGGCAATTCCGCCAACGTCATCCAGGCCATCCAGGCCGCACATGACCGCGAAATGATTGTCGTAGCATTGACGGGCCGCGACGGCGGGGGCATGGCCTCGCTATTGCTGCCAGAGGACGTCGAGATTCGGGTACCCTCGACGGTGACCGCTCGCATCCAGGAAGTCCACCTGCTGGCGATCCATTGCCTGTGCGATCTGATCGACAGCCAACTGTTCGGGAGTGAAGAATGACCCCTATGCGCATTGGCCTCGTGGCCTTGACCTTGTGCCTGAGCGTCACCGGCTGCAGTTCGGTACTCAACTCTGCTCGCAATTCGCCCATCGAGGACGACCGGGGCACTCGCACCATTGGCAGCAAGATCGACGATTCACTGATCGAGACCAAGGCATCGGTGAATATCGCCAAGGCCAGCCCGGACCTCGACAAGGGCTCGCACATCGTCGTCAGCAGCTACAACGGCATCGTTCTGTTGGCTGGCCAGACGCCCCGCGCCGACCTCAAGAGCCTTGCCGAGCAGACGGCCAGCCAGGTCCAGCGCGTCAAGAAGGTGCATAACGAACTGCAGGTCATGCAGCCCTCCTCCATCCTGGCGCGCAACAACGACGCGTGGTTGACCACCAAGATCAAGACCCAGATGCTGGCCGATACAGCAGTACCCAGCTCGCGGATCAAAGTGATCACCGAGAATGGCATCGTGTACTTGTTGGGGCTCGTCACCCAGCAGGAGGCCAATGCCGCCACTGCCGTCGTGCAGAGCGTCTCTGGTGTGCAGAAGATCGTGAAACTGTTTGAGTACATCGACTGAGCACGCGAGGCCGCGTAGAACACGCGCACCTAGCCTATTGCCAGTGCTAAAAAGGCGATCCTTGCGGATCGCCTTTTTTTATTTCACCACTTTCAAGCTTGGCCGACCGCTCGGGCGCGGGGGTTGCCCGCCGCCTTCTGGCGGCCCATCATCCTCAGGCTGCTCCTGATCGTCCTCGATTTCCTCGTCCTCCATCATCGAAGACTCCAACTCAAAGACCATGCCCTGGCCATTTTCGCGGGCATAGATACCCAGTACCGCGCCAATGGGCACGAACAACGAATGGGGCACGCCGCCAAAACGGCCTTCGAAGCTGACGGCGTCATTGTCCATGTGCAAACTGCGCACAGCGCTGGGCGACACATTCAGGACGATCTGGCCATCACTGGCAAAACCTTCCGGCACCTGTACTTTCGGGTACTCGGCATTGACCAACATATGGGGTGTGCAATCGTTGTCGACGATCCACTCGTACAGTGCTCGAACCAGATAGGGGCGACTGGAGTTCATCAACAGCTCCTCAAAGCGTGCGCATTTCGCGTTCAACGGACGACAGGCTTGCCTGGAATGACTCCCGGGCGAACTGTCGCTCCATGTAATCCAGCAGCGGCTTGGCTTGCCGCGGCAATTCGATACCCATCATTGGCAGACGCCAGAGTATGGGCAGTAGACAGCAATCGACCAGGCTTTGCTCATCGCTCATGAAACAGGCGAACTCGCCAAACAGCGGTGAGACACCGGTCAGGCTCTCGCGCAGCGTCTTGCGAGCCTCTGCACGGGCAGCCTCACCGGTGCGTGGGTCGAGAATCTGATCAGCCAGGCTGCACCAGTCACGCTGGATACGGTGCATCAGTAACCGGCTATTGCCACGCCCCACCGGGTAGACCGGCATCAGCGGAGGATGCGGATAGCGCTCCTCCAGGTACTCCATGATCACCGACGACTCATACAGGACCAAATCCCGATCAACCAAGGTCGGCACGCCGCCATACGGGTTCAGTTCGGCGAGCCGCGGCGGAATCTTGTCGGTATCGACGTCGGTGATGTGCGCGTCAACGGCCTTTTCGGCCAACACAAGGCGAACCCGATGCGAGTATTGATCGGCAGGGTCGGAATAGCAGGCTAACCCATTGGTTACGCCCATGTAGCGCCTCCTCTCGAGGGATGCTTGTAAAACTGCAAATGAAAACGCGCCTGTGGCGCACTGGCATAACTACCAGTGCGCCACAGGCGCGTTCAACAACCAGAGGTTACTGCGTGATCAGTGCACGTCCTTCCAGTATTCACGCTTGAGCAAGTAGGCGAATACGAAGAAGAAAGCCAGGTACAGCAATACGTAGGTACCAATGCGCTGGCTTTCCAGTTTGACCGGGTTGGCCGAATAGGCCAGGAAGGTCACCAGGTTCTTGACCTTCTCGTCGAACTGCTCGGTGGTCAGGGTACCGGAATTCGGCGTGATGGTCAGCTGATCGCAGGCTTCATGGGTCAACGGCGTGCCGGTCAAGGGGTCAAATTGTTTCTTGCCATCCACCACCGTCTGCACCTGCTTGCAACCGATCACCTGGTTTCCCTGCAGGCCAACCAGCACGTTCGGCATGCCGACGTTCGGGAAGACCTTGTTGTTCACACCGTAGGGCCGCGATGGGTCTTCATAGAAACTGCGCAGATAGCTGTACAGCCAGTCGGCGCCTCTGACCCGTGCCACCAGGGTAAGGTCGGGTGGCGCGGCACCGAACCAGGTCTTGGCATCGCTGGGTTTCATGCCAATCTGCATGTGGTCGCCAATCTTGGCCCCGGTGAACACCAGGTTTTCAAGCATCACGTCGTGGGGAATACCCAGGTCATCGGCCACCCGCTCATAGCGCTGGAACTTGGCACTGTGGCACCCCATGCAGTAGTTGGCGAACGTGCGCGCACCGTCCTGCATCGCTGCCTTGTCGCTCAAGTCGATATCGACCTTGTCCAGTTCCACGCCATGCTCTGCAGCAAGGGCGAATGCAGGCATCACTGCCAGGAGAAATACAGCAATCAACTTTTTCATCAGCCAGTCACCCTTTCCGGAACCGGTTTGGTCTTCTCGAGCCTTGTGTAGAACGGCATCAGCAGGAAGTAGGCGAAGTACAGGAACGTGCACACCTGCGACAGCAAGGTACGCCCAGGCGTTGGCGCCAGTACCCCCAGTACGCCGAGGACGATGAAGGCGACGCAGAACACCAGCAGGAAGAGTTTGCTTATCCAGCCCTTGTAGCGCATGGAGCGAACCGGGCTGCGGTCCAGCCAGGGCAGCACGAATAGCACGGCAATGGCTGCACCCATGGCGATCACGCCCATCAGCTTGTCCGGTACGGCGCGCAAGATGGCGTAGAACGGCGTGAAGTACCACACTGGCGCGATGTGCTCGGGGGTCTTGAAGGCGTTGGCCTGTTCGAAGTTGGGTTTTTCCAGGAAGTACCCGCCCATTTCCGGGAAGAAGAACACCACGGCACAGAACACGAACAGGAACACGACCACCCCGACGATATCCTTGACGGTGTAGTACGGGTGGAACGGAATACCGTCCAGCGGGATACCGTTTTCGTCCTTGTGCTTCTTGATGTCGATGCCGTCGGGGTTGTTGGAGCCGACTTCGTGCAGAGCCAGGATATGCAGCACCACCAGGCCCAGGATGACGATCGGCAAGGCCACCACATGCAGGGCGAAGAAGCGGTTGAGCGTGATGCCCGAGATCAGGTAGTCGCCGCGAATCCACTGGGTGATGTCATCGCCGATGACGGGAATGGCCCCGAACAACGAGATGATCACCTGCGCACCCCAATACGACATCTGCCCCCATGGCAGCAGGTAGCCCATGAACGCTTCAGCCATCAGCGCCAGGTAGATCAGCATGCCAAACAGCCATACCAGCTCCCTGGGCTTTTGGTAAGAGCCATACAGCAGGCCGCGGAACATGTGCAGGTAGACCACGATGAAGAAGGCCGACGCACCCGTCGAATGCAAGTAGCGCAGGATCCAGCCGTACTCCAAGTCACGCATGATGTATTCGACTGAGGCGAAGGCCTCTTCGGCCGAAGGCGTGAAACTCATCGTCAGCCAGACCCCGGTGACGATCTGGTTGACCAACACCAGCAAGGCCAGGGAGCCGAAGAAGTACAGGAAATTGAAGTTCTTGGGCGCGTAGTACTTGCTGAGGTGGTCTTCCCACATCTTGGTCGCAGGGAAACGCGCGTCGATCCAGTCCATGAACTTGCTCATCATGCGTTCTCCTGGTCGATACCGATGACGATGATCTCGTCGGACTCGTAGGCATGGGGCGGCACCGGCAGGTTCAGCGGTGCCGGCTGCGACTTGTACACTCGCCCTGCCATGTCGTAGTGGGAACCATGGCACGGGCAGAAATAGCCTCCGACCCATTTGGGACCAAGGTCCACGGGGGCCACTTCCGGGCGGAAGGTGGGCGAGCACCCCAGGTGCGTGCACAGACCAACCAGCACGAGGATCTCCGGCTTGATGGAGCGCACTTGCGGATCGACGTAGGTTGGCTGATCCGATGCCTGGGAATCAGGGTCTGACAGTTCGCCGGTGATTTTCTTGAGGTTGCCGAGGATCTCAGCCGTTCGCCGCACGATGAACACAGGCTGCCCTCGCCATTCTGCGACCATCTGCTGCCCTGGCTCGACCTTGGCGATGTTGACCTTTACCGGTGCGCCTGCAGCTTTCGCCTTGGCACTGGGGAACCATGACCCCACGAACGGTACCGCAGCCCCCACTGCTCCCGCTGCCCCGACCACGGATGTCGCGGCTACGAGGAAGCGGCGCCGGCCTGCGTTGACGCCGTCATTGCTCATTCAGTCCTCTCCCATCAGCTTGCTTGGCCTGTTGAACCAGGCTCGTACCTACGTTGTGTCTGTGGCGCTAAAAATTGGTCGCCATGGTAAGTAACAAAACCACACACTGACAAGGTGATTACCGGGCTGCACGGCCACTACCCACGCTTTGCTTGATCTACGTCTATGGGAAAGGCGCTCACCGACGAGCGGGTAAATTATTCAAGGCAAAAAAAAGCCCGGTTCCAAGGAACCGGGCTTTTTTCGACTGCCGAAGCGGTATTAACGCTTGGAGTACTGAGGACGCTTACGCGCTTTACGCAGACCCACTTTCTTACGCTCGACTTCACGAGCGTCGCGGGTGACGTAGCCAGCACGACGCAGAGCGCCACGCAGGGTTTCGTCGTATTCCATCAGGGCGCGGGTGATACCGTGACGGATCGCACCGGCCTGACCGCTGACACCACCACCGGAAACGGTGACGTAGATGTCGAATTTCTCAACGCTTTCGGTCAGCTCGAGTGGCTGGCGAACAACCATGCGAGCGGTTTCGCGACCGAAGAACACGTCCAGAGAACGGTTGTTGATGGAGATGTTACCAGTACCCGGACGCAGGAATACGCGAGCGGTTGCGGTCTTGCGACGGCCAGTGCCGTAATTTTGAGTCGCCGACATAATGAACTATCCCGTTAGATCTTCAGTTCTTGAGGCTGCTGAGCAGTGTGTGGGTGAGCAGCACCCGCGTACACTTTCAGCTTACGGTACATGTCGCGACCCAGCGGGTTCTTCGGCAGCATGCCTTTGACCGCAGTCTCGATAACACGCTCAGGGGCCTTGGCGATCAACTTCTCGAAGTTGATTTCCTTGATACCACCTGGGAAACCGGAGTGGGAGTAGTACATTTTGTCGGAAGACTTGGCACCCGTCACACGAACCTGCTCGGCATTGATGACGACGATGTAGTCGCCGGTATCAACGTGAGGGGTGTATTCTGGCTTGTGTTTGCCACGCAGACGGCTAGCGATTTCGGTAGCCAGACGACCCAGGGTCTGGCCAGCGGCGTCGACTACGAACCACTCGCGCTTTACTGTTTCCGGTTTAGCAGTAAAAGTTTTCATTCTCTAAAGCCTCAGAGGCCGCCCAGCGAAAAATAGACGGCGAATCTTACTGGATAGTGCACAGCTTGCCAAGGGCAAGCGCGCAGCCGAACGCTGACGCTTTTGGGGGCTCGGGTCAGGCACGCCAATGTTCGACGGGGTTCTTCCTGCGTGATGGTGCATCACTTCCGCCACGCGGAGAGGGGCTGAATTATCCAGATTGCGGGAAAAATATCAACCTGCTTTGATGAATGACCATAGCCAAGGAGCAAGCAACCGATGGACTACCGTCAGCTGGGTCGCACCGACCTCCAAGTCAGCGCGCTGTGTCTGGGCACCATGACCTGGGGCGAGCAGAACGATCAGACCCAGGCATTCGAACAGATTGCCCGGGCCAAGGCCGCGGGCATCAACTTCATCGATACCGCCGAGATGTATCCGGTACCCCCGCGGCCGGAAACCTATGCCGCTACCGAGCGCATCATCGGTAACTGGTTCGCCCGCCAGGGCGATCGGGACGACTGGGTACTGGCCAGCAAGGTGGCCGGCCCCGGCAATGGCATCAGCCATATCCGCGACGGTCAACTCAGGCACAACCGGCAACACATCGTCGCGGCACTGGAAGAGAGCCTGCGGCGCCTGCAGACCGATCGCATCGACCTCTACCAGCTGCACTGGCCTGAACGCAGCACCAACTTCTTCGGCAAGCTGGGCTACCAGCACCTGCCCCAGGACCATTTCACGCCACTGGAAGAAACCCTGGAGGTGCTCGACGAGCAGGTGCGCGCGGGCAAGATCCGCCACATCGGGCTGTCCAACGAAACCCCCTGGGGCACCATGAAATTCCTGCAGCTGGCCGAAAGCCGTGGCTGGCCTCGGGCCGTCTCCATCCAGAACCCCTACAACCTGCTCAATCGCAGCTTCGAGGTGGGGCTTGCCGAAATCGCCATCCGGGAGCAGTGCGGCCTGCTGGCCTACTCGCCCTTGGCCTTTGGCATGCTCTCGGGCAAATACGAAGGCGGCGCCCGCCCGGAGAAGGCGCGACTGACCCTGTTCAGCCGCTTTGCCCGCTATTCCAACCCACAGACGGTGGCCGCTTGCGAACGTTATGTACAGCTGGCCCGTGAACACGGTGTCGATCCGGCGCAGATGGCCCTGGCCTTCGTTACCCGTCAGCCATTCGTGACCAGCAACATCATCGGCGCTACCAGCCTCGAGCAACTGGACAGCAACCTGGCCAGCCTCGAACTCACCCTCGATGACGAGCTGCTGGCAGCCATCGAGGCCATTCATCAGGACCAGCCCAATCCCGCGCCCTGAGCACGCACCCGACGTCGCTTGCTTCACGGGCTTACCCGTGCAGCGGGCGGCGCGATCTACCAGGCTAGACACGACCCGTAAAAAATAAGACGATCCAGCCAGTGATTGACCACTCCATCCTATAAGAACAATGACAATGATGTTTACCCAACCCTCCGCGTCGTTGCGGCGCGTCAGCATCCTGGCCATTGACAAGGTATTCGCTTCGACCTTGATGCAGGCCAAGGACTTCTTTCACCTGGCCAGCTTGCGCTACGGCAAACAGTTAGGCCTGGGCTTGCAGCCCATGTTCGAGATCCACCTGGTCAGCCCTGACGGGTTGCCGGTCGAGAGCTTCAGCAACGTGCAGCTGCCGGTGGACGGCGGCCTGGATGATGCCGACGTGATCATTCTTCCGGCGTTCTGGGACGATTTTGACAACCTGTTGCAACGTTATCCGCAGGTGCTGCCCTGGCTGCAGGCACAGCATGCCCGGGGCGCCGTGCTTTGTGCAGAGGCCAGTGGCGTGTTCTGGCTGGCCGAGTCAGGCCTGCTCGACGGCAAGGAAGCGACCACGTACTGGCGTTTCTTCGACAGTTTTGCCGAGCGCTTCCCGCAAGTACGCCTGACCCAGGACAAACACCTGACCGACGCCGACAACCTGTACTGCGCCGGCGGCACCACATCGGCCTGCGACCTGTACATCTACCTGATCGAGCGCTTTTGCGGGGCCAATGTGGCGCGGGCCGTCTCGCGCGACATTCTGTACGAAGTGCAGCGCAACTACACGCCGGGACGCATGGGCTTTGGCGGCCAGAAGCTGCACCAGGACCTGATCATCCTGCAGATCCAGCACTGGCTCGAAGAGCACTTCGCCGACAAGTTCCGCTTCGAGGACGTGGCCCGCAACCACGGCATGAGCATTCGCAACTTCATGCGCCGCTTCCAGGGCGCGACCGGGGACAAGCCGTTGCATTACCTGCAACGCTTGCGCATCCAGACGGCCAAGGGACTGTTGTCGAGCACGCGCAAGAGCATCAAGACCATCAGTTATGAGGTGGGCTATGACGATGCCAGCTTCTTTGCCCGGCTGTTTCGCCAGCACACCGACCTGTCGCCGAACCAGTATCGCCAGCAGTTCATGCAAGAAGCCTGAGCGCAATCGGGCTGCCTGACAGCCCATCGCCGGCAATCAGGCGGTGGACTGCCAGGCAGCCCCAGGGCCTCAAGGCTTGTGCGCGCGGGACAGGAATTCGTGGGACTGCATTTCCAGCAGTCGGCTCAGCGTGCGCTGAAACTCGAAGCTCAGGCGCCCACCGGTATACAGGTCCTTGAGTTCCACCTCGGCCGAGATGATCAGCTTGACGTTACGGTCATAGAACTCGTCGACCATGTTGATGAAGCGACGCGCGATGTCATCGCTTGCCACGCCCATCTGCTCGACGTTGCTCAGCAGGACCGCATGGAAGATCTTGCCCAGTTCGATGTAGTCGTTCTGGCTTCGCGGCCCATCGCACAAGGCGCGGAAGTCGAACCAGGCCACATCGTCGCAGGTGCGCAGCGCCTGAATGGGACGGTTCTCGATCATCAGCACGTCGTTCTCGACCGCTGCAGTGCACTCGGGCGTCAGCGCCTTGAAGCTGGCACGCATGCTCTGCTGCGCCGCTTCGTCGAGCGGGTGATGGAACAGTTCGGCCTGCTCAAGGTGGCGCAGGCGATAATCGACACCGCTGTCGACGTTCACCACATCGGTGTACTGCTTGATCATGGCGATGGCCGGCAGGAAGCGTGCACGTTGCAGGCCATCCTTGTAGAGGCCGTCTGGCACGATGTTGGAAGTGGCCACCAGGGAAACGCCGTTCTTGAACAGCTCCTCCATCAGGGTGCCCAGGATCATGGCGTCGGTGATGTCCGAGACGAAGAATTCGTCGAAGCAGATCACCTTGGCCTCATCGCTGAAGCGCTTGGCAATGATGGTCAGGGGGTTCTTCTCGCCCTTGAGGGTTTTCATCTCTTCGTGGACACGCTTCATGAAGCGGTGGAAGTGCGTGCGCATCTTCTGCTTGAACGGCAGCGCTTCGAAGAAGGTGTCGACCAGGTAGGTCTTGCCTCGCCCTACCCCGCCCCAGAAGTACAGGCCCTTGACCGGGGTCTGCTCCTTCTTGCCGAACAACTTGCCGAATACACCCGGCTTGTTGTTCTGGGCCTGCACCAGGTCATCGTACAGGCGCTGCAGGTGACGCACCGCAGTTTCCTGCGCCGCGTCATGAAAGAAATCGGGACGTTTCAGATCTGCTTGATAGCGTTCTAGGGGAGTCATGATTCGTTAGCGAGGCAACAAAAAACGGGCCGTCACTGTAGCGAGCGGCCCGCCTAATGGCAATGCGACTTGCGTCAATATGCCCCATACCGGTAACCAGAGCCCGATGATAGTGCCCTGATCACCGTGCCAGAGGGCGGGCACATTCCGCCCGTCGGTCAGTCCTGTTGCGGCTCAAGCGCTGCACGAAGACGCTCGATGGCTGCATCACGGGCTTGTTCGCTGTCGAACGAGGCACCGTCGGCAACCGGCTCACCCTTGAGCCACACACCAAAGCCCAGCCCCTCGGCGCGGATATCGATCCCATCGCCTTGCTGCAACTGCTTGCTTGCGGCACCGGCGCTCTTGCCATCGGCAAAGCTGCGGGACAACAGCAGTTGCTCGCCATCGGCGGCCAACAAGCGGAAGCGGAAGCTGCCGTCTTCATCCCGGAAGCTGACAAAGCGCGCGCTCTTGGCGACCTTCTTCTTGACGTTCGCCGTGGTCTGCACGCTGCTGCGGAACGAACGCAGGCCAACGGCCTCGCGCAATTGCTCCAGGAACGGCGTGGCGATGGTGCGCGCCTTGGCCGCGCCTGCCAGGAGGATGTCCTCCAGGTCCGCAGGCCGGGCGATCAGCTGATGGTAATACTCGCGCTTTTCCGCCAACTGGCCATCGAGCAGTTGGAACAGGCGCTGCTTGGCTTCGCCCCAACCCAGGCCCTGCTCCAGCTCGGCTCGGAACTCGGCGCACTGTGCAGGCGTGGAGAAGGCCTGGAACAGCGTGAACAGGTGCGCGTCGTCCGGGTTCTTGGCTTCACCCGGCGCGCGCGAGTCCGTCACGATGCGCGAAATGGCATCCTTCATGTCCTTGGCGCTGGTGAACAACGGGATGGTGTTGTCATAGCTCTTGGACATCTTGCGCCCATCCAGGCCGGGCAAGGTGGCCACGCTTTCCTCGATGACCGCTTCCGGCAGTGCGAAGAACTCATTGCCCTGGCCGAACAGGTGGTTGAAGCGCTGGCCGATATCGCGGGCCATTTCCACGTGCTGGATCTGGTCACGGCCAACCGGCACCTTGTTGGCGTTGAACATCAGGATGTCCGCCGCCATCAGCACCGGGTAGCTGAACAGGCCCATGGTGACGCCGGCGTCCGGGTCTTCGCCGTTTTCGACGTTCTTGTCCACCGATGCCTTGTAGGCATGGGCGCGGTTGAGCAAGCCCTTGGCCGCAACGCAGGTCAGCAGCCACGTCAGCTCGGGGATTTCCGGAATGTCGGACTGGCGGTAGAAGGTCACCTTGTCCGGATCCAGGCCACCGGCTAGCCAGGTGGCGGCGATTTCCAGGCGCGAGCGCTGGATGCGCAGCGGGTCGTCGCATTTGATCAGGGCGTGGTAGTCGGCCAGGAAGTAGAACGAGTCCACGCCAGGCTGCTGGCTGGCTCGGATGGCCGGGCGGATGGCACCGGCGTAGTTGCCCAGGTGCGGAGTGCCGGTGGTCGTGATACCGGTAAGGATACGCGTGGTCATGGGTGTTCGCTTATTCAGGCTTGGCTCAGTTCGAAAGGCGTGGCAGCAGCAGATCCTTGAGGTCGGTCAGCTTGCCATGGAAGAAGTGTCCGCATTCTGCCACTTTCAGCAGCTCATGGGGGCGCGACAGGCTGTCGGACCACTCGTAAACCAGCGTCGGTGAAACGACTTCGTCGGCATCGGGCTGCACCAGGGTCACCGGGCACCGTTGCGGCACGGGAAATTGCTCGGTCAGGCGCATGACGGCCGGGGCGATCATGAACAGATGCTGCAAGGCTACGCCTTCGGCTTCCAGGCGGCCAGCCAGGGCGGTCGCCACGAAGCCGCCGAAGGAAAAGCCCATCAGCACCAAGGGCAGCCCGGGATGCGCGGCCCGCAGCCAGGCGGCAGCGGCTTGAGCATCAGCCACCTCGCCTTGTCCCATGTCATGGCTGCCGGCACTCTGCCCGACGCCGCGGTAGTTGAAACGCAGGGTCACATACCCGGCATCCCGGGCAGTGCGTTGCAATGTCGAAACCACCTTGTTGAGCATGGTGCCGCCCTGGACCGGGTTGGGGTGACAGATCAGCACGGCGCCACGGGCGTCTGCCACGTCCAGGTAGAGGGCTTCGAGCGGGCCACTGGGGCCGTCGATGAACAGAGGGGTTTCGCGGACAAGCAAGGCACTACTCCGTGACCTTGGGGGAGGTCGATTCGTCTAGGTGAGGAATTCTGTTCTGATTTGCGATCGCTCGCGGTATACAGCGCAGGTCTGAGCCGTTAACGTAAAGCAAAGCCGTTTATAGAGGAAGGACTCGTGGAACTCTCGCTCCTTGTTTGGTTGTTGCCTACCCTGGCCCTGGTCATCGGTGTGGTCGTCGGTTTCGTCGTGGCGCGCCTGTTGCCCAACGCTGCGCCCAGCAGCAGCCAGCGCCAGCTCGATGACATCCAACAGCGTTTCGACAGCTACCAGAACCAGGTGGTGACGCATTTCAACAGCACCGCCGTACTGGTCAAAAAGCTCAACCAGAGCTATCAGGATGTCCAGGATCATCTGGCCGACGGCGCCAACAACCTGGCTCTGGACGAAGTGACGCGCCAACGCCTGCTGGCAGCGCTGCACTCGGAAAGCTCCCACGGTCCGCACAGTCGCCTGACGCCGCCCAGAGACACCGCCGAAGTGCCGCGCGACTATGCACCGAAAACGCCCAACTCACCGGGCATGCTCGACGAGAGCTATGGTCTGAAGCACTGACATTGAAAAGGCCTCGAAAGAGGCCTTTTCAATGCACGATTACCGTCAATCCAGGCTTCCCCCGCAGTCGCGCTTGCTCGACCCCACCTCATGCGCCAGCGCGCAACGCCTGGCGTACGTCTGCCAGCAGGTCCTCGACATCCTCAAGCCCTACCGATAGACGCACAAGCCCCTCGGAGATACCGTGCTGCGCCCGCTCTTCGGGCGTATAGCTTGAGTGGGTCATGCTTGCCGGGTGCTGGGCCAACGACTCGGCATCACCCAGGCTCACAGCGCGCGCGAACAGGCCCAGCGCATTCATGAAGCAGCGTCCGGCGCCAAGGCCGCCCTTGAGTTCGAAGGCGATCATGCCGCCGGGCAGGCGCATTTGCCGCTTGGCCAAGTCGTGCTGCGCAAACGACGGCAAGCCTGGATAGTGAATCAACTCCACCTGCGGCTGACGCGACAGGTAGTCGGCGATTTGTTGGGCATTCTCGCAATGCCGGTCCATGCGCAGGGCCAGGGTCTTGATGCCGCGCATCAGCAGCATGGCGTCCTGGGGTGACAACACCGCCCCGGTCATGTCCTTGAGCCCCTGCAGACGAATGCGATCGACCAGTGCCTGGCGACCCACCACCAGGCCGGCGGTGATATCGCCATGGCCGCTAAGGTACTTGGTGGCCGAATGCACGACCAGATCAGCGCCCAGTTCCAGCGGCCGTTGCAGGTAAGGCGTGCAGTAGGTGTTGTCGACCACCACCAGCACATCGCGGCCGCGCACCGCTTCGGCCACAGCGGCAATGTCGACCAGCCGCATGGTCGGGTTGGCGGGGGTCTCGAAGTAGATCATGCGCGTCTTGTCACTGAGCGCGGCGCGCAGCGCATCGGCATCGTTGAGGTCGACGTGGCGGATCGTCACGCCAAACGCCCCGATGCCATGGTGCATGAAGGCAAAGGTGCACCCATACACGGTCTGCCCGACAATCAGCTCATCGCCCGGGCGCAGCAAGGTCCAGAGCGTGGACGTGATGGCGCCCATCCCCGATGCCAGCGCAAGGCCCGCCTCCCCGCCTTCAAGCGAAGCCATGCGCGCTTCGAGCAAATTCAGCGTGGGGTTGGAGATACGGCTGTAGAAATGTCCGGCCTGTTCACCGGCAAAGCACGCCGCGCCGTATTCGACGGTGGGAAAGGCATAGGTAGCGGTTTGGTAGATCGGTGGTACCAGTGCGCCGCCGTGCGCGAGCGGGTCGTAGCCGTGATGGATGGCACGCGTTGAAAAACCGTTGTCGTGACGGGAGTCGCGCATGGCAACAGCCTCTTGTTGGTTGATCTAAGCTTATGCCACTGCAACCCAAGAATTTTTCCAAAATGACCAGCCCAGCAGCGCTGCTTTGGAACAAAAACAAGAACCGTGAATACTTGAGGGCAAAGCATGCCTGCACCCCTGGACCGCATCGACCGCGCACTGCTCGCGGCCTTGCAGAATAATGCCCGCCTCACCGTCGCCGAGCTTGCGGACCTGGTATCGCTGACCACTTCGCCATGCTGGCGCAGGGTCAAGCTGCTGGAAGAGAACGGTTACATCACTGGCTACCGGGCCACACTTTCACCCAAGTCGCTTGGGTTCGGGGTAACCGCCTTCGTCAGCATCATGATGGACTCCCACACCAAGCCCATGGCGCTGGCGTTCGAGCAGCGGCTGATGGAGATACCCGAGATTGTGGCCTGCCATAACATTTCCGGGCGGTACGATTTTCTGCTGGAAATCGTGGCCAAGGACTTAGAGGCCTTCGGAGAATTTGCCCGTGAGGTGCTTCAGCGTCTGCCGGGAGTGAAGGAAATTTATTCGAGCTTTTCCTACAAGGCGGTGAAGGAAAGACGAGTGATACCTGTGTCGGAGAAGCATATCTAGGCTCTGTGTGAAAAGCCTTGATACTCGGTGATGCTGGGTTGGAAACAGCCTGGATCGCCAGCCCGGTCGGAATGCTCCATTACAACCCGTAAAGTCGAACGCGACTCCGACCGTTCCTCGGCTGTTTTCGCCTTGCCTGACCTTCGTCTCAAGACTTTTCATACAGAGCCTAGGACAAGTTCCGAGCGATAAACAATGCCCGCAGCCGCTTTTGACGCCCGCCAGCCTAACCAAATGCCTGCTTGACCAAGTTGTCGAACAGGCTGTAGGCCGGCAGCGCTTCACGACGATGATCCTCATCGCTGGTGTCCAGAGGTGTGACAGCATCCCTCCGGATATTACCTGCTATTCAGCCCCGTGACCGACACTGAGGCCTATGAGATTCTAAAAGTTATAAAAGTGTGATGGCAGGTGAACGGAAAAGGAGATTTAA
>NZ_JBJJMO010000078.1:0-18265 GCF_046231935.1 Pseudomonas sp. KCJK9111
CGGAAACCGGCAGCTTTTCCAGTGCGGCAGAACGCCTGTACCTAACGCAGCCCGCTGTCAGCAAGCGCATTGCTGGCCTGGAGCAGCAGCTGAGCACACGGTTATTCGACCGCCTGGGGCGCGAGGTGACCTTGACCGAAGCCGGGCGGGCATTGTTGCCCAGGGCCTACCAGATCCTCAACGTACTGGAGGATACCCGACGGGCGCTGACCAATCTGTCAGGGGAAGTGGGGGGGCGCCTGACCCTGGCAACAAGCCATCACATCGGCCTGCACCGCCTCCCCCCACTGTTGCGGGCTTTCACCCGGCAATACCCGGCGGTGGCGTTGGATATTCAGTTCCTGGATTCGGAACAGGCCTACGATGAGATTCTGCATGGTCGAGCCGAACTCGCCGTCATTACCCTGGCACCTGAACCTCATCCCCTGATCAACGCTGTACCGGTATGGCAGGACGCGCTGGATTTCGTAGCCGCCCCGGAGCACCCATTGGCCAACAACGACGCCGTTACCCTTGCTGATGTGTCGTGCCACCCCGCCGTGTTTCCGGGGGGCAATACGTTCACCCACCACATTGTCCAGCGTCTGTTCGAAAGCCAAGGCCTGACACCGAACATCGCCATGAGCACCAACTACCTGGAAACCATCAAGATGATGGTATCGATCGGCCTGGCCTGGAGCGTGCTGCCGCGCACGATGCTTGACGAGCAGGTGGCGCCCATCGCCTTGCCCGGCATTGGGTTGTCCCGCCAGCTAGGCTACATTCTGCACACCGAGCGCACCCTGTCCAACGCCGCCAAGGCGTTCATGGCCCTGCTCGATGGCCATGCTGCAAGCGCCTGAATAGCCGTCTGCCCGGCCCCTTCAAGGATGTGTCCCATGCCAAAGGTCTGGTAACCATGCCCAAATCAGCAAACCGCTCCATGCGCCTGCCGCGTATCCATGCGGCAGACCCCGAGGCGTCGGAGCAGGCCTGGCAGAGTGCGCCGCAGCTGTTGGCTGCCCTGAACGGTGCGCGCCTGGGTGCGTGGCTTTGGGATATCGAAAGCGGCCGGGTAAGCTGGTCCCGCGGCACCCAGGCCCTGTTCGGTTTCGACCCGCTGCGCGCCCTGCCCGGAGACATCGATTACCTGGACCTGCTGGCCGAGGAGGACCGCGCGCGAACACGCAAGGCGTTTCAGGCGGTGTTCGATGGCGAACCGGTGGGGCGAGCCATGCGCCACCGCATTCGCTGGCCAGACGGCAGCCTGCATTGGCTGGAGATCAATGGCAGCCTGACCTGCGACCCGCACGGCAGACCGCAGATGATTGGGGTAGTGCGCGAGATCACGCGCCAGCGCGAGCGGGAAACTGCGCTGATGAACTCTGAAAAGCGCCTTGCTACCCTTTTCCACCTGAGCCCCAACGCCATTTTGTTGACCCGTCGTGAAGACGGCATGATCTTCGAAGTCAATCAGCACTTCGAAGATACGTTCGCCTGGCCCGCCAGCCAGGTCATCGGCCGCACCAGCGTGGCGCTGGGGTTGTGGGCCGACGCCGCACAACGCCAGCACATGCTCGATTCTTCTCGCCTGAGCGGCGGCCCGCTGACCATGGAGGTGCAGTTCCGCGGCAGCGACGGCAAGGTCCATGATGGCATCCTTTGCACCCAGGGCATCGAGCTCGAAGGCACCACCTATCAGCTCAGCACCTTCGTCGACACCACCGAGCGCAAGCGCGCGGACCTTGCCCTCAAGGACAGCCAGGAGCGCCTGGACCTTGCGCTGGACTCGGCGCAGCTGGGCACGTGGGACTGGCACATTCCCAGCGGCATGCTCTACGGTTCGGCGCGGGCTGCGCAACTGCACGGGCTGCCGCCAGTAGCCTTTCACGAGTCCTTCGATGCGTTTTTCGAAGGCGTTCCGGAACAGGAACGCCTCTCCATGCGCAAGGCCTACAGCAGCCTGCGCGAAGGGCCGGCCGGCAATTATCAGTTCACGTACCGGGTACAGTTGGAGAACGGCGTCTCGCGGTATATCGAAAGCCGTGCGCGCTTGTATCGCGACGAGCACGGCAACCCTCTGCGCATGGCGGGCACCCTGCTCGACATCACCGACCAGGTTGAACGCGAGCTTCGCCTCAGTGCCTCGGAAGAAAAGTTTGCCAGCCTGTTTCAAGTCAGCCCCGACCCGATCTGCGTGACGCGTCAGGACACGGGACAGTTCATCGAGATCAACCCCGCCTTTACTCACACCTTCGGTTGGACGACCGAGCAGTTGATCGGCCGCACGGCTCAGGAGATAGGCCTGTGGGCCGAATCTGCCCTGCGAGCCCACCGCATCGAGCGGGTCATCCGCGAGCAGGCCTTGAGCAACGTGGCGTTGGTCGTCCACCACCGCAGTGGCGAAGCCTTGACCTGCCTGATCTCCAGCCGCCTCATCACGGTCGACAACCAACCCTGCAGCGTCACCACGCTGCGCGACATCACTCAACAGCAGCGGGCAGAGGCTGCGCTCAAATCCAGCGAAGAGAAATTCGCCAAGGCGTTTCACTCAAGCCCGGACGCCATCACCATCACCGAATGCCTAACCGGGCGCTACCTGGAAATCAACGACGGTTTCTGCCGGCTGACTGGATACTCGGCGGGCGAAGTCGTCGGGCGCACCGTATTCGACATCGGAATCTGGACCGATGCGCAACAGCGAACCGCCCTGCTGGCTGAACTGCGCGAGCATGGCCGGGTACATCATCGGGAAATGCTGGGGCGCAACAAGCGCGGCGATCTCCTGACGGTAGAGGTGTCCGTGGAGCAGATCATGCTCAACGATGTAGAGTGCCTGCTGATGACCGCCCGGGACGTCAGCCAACTGAAACAAGCCCAGGCACAGATCCGCCACCTTGCCTACCATGACCCGCTGACCAATCTCCCAAACCGTGCCCTGCTGATGGAGCGGCTGGGTCAGCAGATTGCCCTGCTCAAGCGGCGCGACTTGCGTGGCGCCCTGCTTTTCCTCGACCTGGATCATTTCAAGCACATCAACGACTCGCTGGGCCACCCGGTCGGTGATGCCGTGCTCAAGATCATCACGGCCAGGCTTGAGGCCAGTGTACGTGTGGAGGACACCGTGGCACGGCTGGGTGGTGACGAGTTCGTGGTACTGCTCAGTGGCCTGGAAGGCAATCGTGATGAGGTGGAGGATACGGTTCGCCAGCTGGCTGACACCGTACGCGCCCTATTGGCCCAGCCCATGTCACTCGACGGCCAGCGTTTGCAGGTGACCCCCAGCATTGGCGTGGCTTTGATCCCGGATCACGGCACAACCCCAGCCGATCTGCTCAAACGCGCCGACATCGCGCTTTACCGCGCCAAGGACTCCGGGCGCAACACGACTCAACTGTTTCACGCCACCATGCAGAAGGCGGCCAGCGAACGCCTGCGCATGGAGAGTGATCTACGCCTGGCGCTGGCCCGTGGCGAAATGGCCTTGCATTACCAACCACAGGTCGACGCGCGCGACAAACGGATCGTCGGTGCCGAGGTGCTGCTACGCTGGCACCACCCTCAACTCGGCCAGCAGTCGCCGGGCCAGTTCATCCAGGTCCTGGAGGAAAGCGGGTTGATTCTGGAGGTGGGCAACTGGGTCCTCGATGAGGCGTGCGTTGCCTGCGCCCACCTGCTGGCAGACGGCTTGATCGATGTCGACGATTTCAGCCTGTGCGTCAACATCAGCCCGCGGCAATTTCGCCAGAAAGATTTTGTTGGCCGCGTCTTGCGCAGCCTCGACGACAGTCAACTGCCCAGGAAACTGCTCAAGCTCGAGATCACCGAAGGTATCGTCATCCAGAACCTGGAAGACACCATTGCCAAGATGCGGGAGTTGCAAAGGCATGGGGTAACGTTTGCAATGGACGACTTCGGCACAGGGTACTCCTCGCTGACCTACCTCAAACGCCTTCCTATCGATGCCCTGAAGATCGACCAGACGTTCGTCCGTGACGTGACGATAGACCCCAACGATGCTGAAATCGTCCGCGCCATCGTGGCCATGGCGCTTAGCCTTGGGCTTGCGGTAATCGCCGAGGGTGTAGAGCTGGCCGAACAGCTGGCGTTTCTGGAAAAACTGGGGTGTCACCTGTACCAGGGCTACCTGCACAGCCGACCTTTGCCACTGCAGGCGTTTAGGCAACTGTTGCAAGCGCCCTGACCAGCACAACGCAAGAAGGGCACCCTAGGGTGCCCTTCTTGGTGATGCGCTGGATCAATTCAGCGCGGGTTGCTCGCCGTTGATCGGGATGCGTTTGGCCTTGGCTTCTTCTGGCACGATACGCAGCAGATCAATGCTGAGCAGACCGTTGGCCAAGCCAGCAGCCTTGACCTCGATGTGGTCAGCCAGGCGGAAGGAGAGCTTGAAGGCGCGCTGGGCAATGCCCTGGTGCAGGTATGTCACTTCTGCCGAGCCATTGTCACGCTTGCCACCGGTAACGGTGAGCACGCCTTTTTCGACCTGAAGGTCGAGATCCTCTTCCTGGAAACCAGCCGCGGCAACCACGATGCGGTACTGGTCATCACCGTGCTTTTCCACGTTGTAGGGCGGGTAGCTGCTACCGGCCTCATTACGGGCCGCGGATTCGAACAGGTCATTGAAGCGGTCGAAACCAACGGAGTGGCGGAACAGTGGTGCAAGAGAGAAAGCGGTAGTCATGGTCATAACTCCTGAGATATCAGCAAGTAAGTCATTACGCGACCCGAATTCGGCATCGCGTACTCAAGAGATATGGCCCATCAATGTGCTTTCAAGGGCAGTGCCAAAAAAAATTTCGGCTGTGCCAGGCGGTCACGCTACCTGTGCTTCATCTGCCGTCGGCGTCAGGCCAAGCAAGCGCCCGATGCGCGCGCAGTCATCTTCGCGGCGCAGCTCGGCAAACAGCAGCACGGCCTCGGGGTAGCTGCGCGTCAACATGGCGACCCACTGCTTCATGCGTCCCGGGGCGTAACGGGGTGACAGTTTGGCCTGGGCCTGACGCCAGAATGCCTGAAGTAGCGGCAGCAGTTGATCCCAGCCCATGGCCTGGTAGGGCGTCCCGGCATTGGCGGCGGCGATCTGCACACCCAGGTCAGGGCGAGACACCAGGCCACGCCCCAGCATGATGTGCTCGGCGCCGCTGACTTCCCGGCAACGACGCCAGTCCTCGACTGTCCAGATCTCGCCATTGGCATACACCGGCACCTTGACCACGTCCTGCACGCGCGCCACCCATTCCCAATGCGCGGGTGGCTTGTAGCCTTCAACCTTGGTCCGCGCATGCACCACCAAATGGGCCGCCCCGCCCTCGGCCAGGGCCACGCCACAGTCCAGCGCCCCGTCCGGGCTGTCAAAACCCAGGCGCATCTTGGCGGTGACGGGGATCGAGGCAGGCACCGCGCGCCGGACCTCGCGGACAATGGCGTGAAGCAGCTCAGGCTCCTTGAGCAGCACCGCCCCGCCCCGGGACTTGTTCACCGTCTTGGCAGGGCAGCCAAAGTTGAGGTCGATTACCGGGGCGCCCAACTCGCAGGCCAATGCAGCGTTATCGGCAAGGCACACCGGGTCAGACCCCAGCAGTTGCACACGCATGGGCACCCCTGCCGCCGTATGCGCGCCGTTGCTCAGCTCGGGGGCCAGTTTATGGAACGAAGAAGCTGGCAGCAGACGATCACAGACGCGGATGAATTCGCTGACGCACCAATCGACGCCGCCTACGCGGGTCAGCACGTCTCGCAGAATGTTGTCGACCAGCCCCTCCATCGGGGCCAGAGCAATTTGCATGGAATGATCTCGGCGCAAAAGGCGGCAGTCTAGCAAAATTTGCGCATGCTTCAGGCTGGGATCAGCGCTGGCGCGTAACCTTCCAGAAATTCGGCAGGCATGCGCTTGGGTTTGCCGGTAGAGAGCTCGATACAGGCAAAGGTGGTCCGGGCGCGGAGCAATACCACCCCATCGCGCGCACGGCGCAGCTGAAAGCGTCGGGTCATGCGCAGACGCAGGTCCCAGTCGACGATCCAGGTGGCTAATTCCAATTCGTCACCTTCGTAAGCGGCGGCGAGGTAATCGATTTCGTGACGGACCACCGCCATGGCGCGATCAAGCCGGCGATACGCCGCCAGGTCCAACCCCAGGCGTTGGGAATGCCGCCAGGCGCACCGCTCCAGCCAGGTGACGTAGACGGCATTGTTGGCATGCCCCAGGCCATCGATGTCTTCGCTGCCGACATGCACGTCGATGATGAAAGGTGTGGGCAGGTCCCAGCTCATGTTGATGTCCCAAGGGCAAAAAAGGGATTTAGCAGTGAGCGAACGAGAAATGTCTACCCCAGAACGGAGGGCGGCGTTGGGATTTTTTCGGTAGAAAAAACAAAAGGCCCATTCAATATGCGAATGAGCCTTTAAAGTCCCGCAAAACGCGGGTAAACATGGCGTCCCCTAGGGGACTCGAACCCCTGTTACCGCCGTGAAAGGGCGGTGTCCTAGGCCACTAGACGAAGGGGACGTAACCTTCGCAAAAGTCTGCAATGCAAACCCTGGCAGTAATTGGTGGAGCTAAGCGGGATCGAACCGCTGACCTCCTGCATGCCATGCAGGCGCTCTCCCAGCTGAGCTATAGCCCCAGATTTTTAGCCTCGCGGCCCAGCACTGTCGAAACACTGCTTGTGTAAAACTGGCGTCCCCTAGGGGACTCGAACCCCTGTTACCGCCGTGAAAGGGCGGTGTCCTAGGCCACTAGACGAAGGGGACATAACCTTCGCAAAAGTCTGCAATGCAAACCCTGGCAGTAATTGGTGGAGCTAAGCGGGATCGAACCGCTGACCTCCTGCATGCCATGCAGGCGCTCTCCCAGCTGAGCTATAGCCCCAGATTTTTAGCCTCGCGGCCCAGCACTGTCGAAACACTGCTTGTATAAAACTGGCGTCCCCTAGGGGACTCGAACCCCTGTTACCGCCGTGAAAGGGCGGTGTCCTAGGCCACTAGACGAAGGGGACGAACCTTCTTACCTTCAAGAACGTGCTGCTGGTGCCCGTTCTACGTGCCAGCCATTGGCTGACAACAGGAATTTGGTGGAGCTAAGCGGGATCGAACCGCTGACCTCCTGCATGCCATGCAGGCGCTCTCCCAGCTGAGCTATAGCCCCACATAGTCACGCTGAACCGATACGCTGGCTGGGTGCCTGGCATTTCGTTTATGTTCATCGCTGTGGACGGGGCGCATATTAAGATCCAGGTGCAGGCCTGTCAAACTAAATCTTCAAAAAAACCAAAAGTTTTTTCACAGATAACAATCACTTACCGCCCTGCCCCGCAATATCGGCCGATCAGCGGGGTCAGAACAGTCTTCAGCCCTGGATCATTGCGCGCGAGACCGGCAGACCGTCATGCAAACGACAGCCTGCCCGCCTTCCTCATCTCAAGCGATGGTAGCCAGCTGCTTTTCCCATTCCTTGTTTTCTTTCTTGGAAACACCGCCCAGCAAATCCAATGCCTGACGCAGACGATAGCGGGTCAAGTCAGGGCCGAGGATTTCCATGGCATCGAGCACCGACACCGAGCTTGCCTGCCCGGTAATGGCGGCGAACATCAAGGGCATGGCGTCACGCAGCTTCAGTTCCAATGCATCGACCACGCACTGGATGCAACCGGTGATGCGCTCTTTTTCCCATTGACGCAGACTCTCGAGCTTCCACAGGATCAATTGCAGGACCTGGCGCACCTGATCGGCCGACAACTTCTTGCTTTCGAACAACTTGGCGTCAAGCTTCAGTGCACCTTCGAAGAAGAACCCGCCCAGGGGCACCACCTGACTGAACGTTTCAACCCGGCCCTGCACATGCGGCGCGATCTTCATCATGTATTCGCTGTTGAACGCCCACTTCTGCAGGCGCTGGGCAAAGGCCTCCACCGGGAGCTCACGCAGCCATTGGCCGTTGAGCCAGGAGAGCTTCTCGATGTCGAAGATCGGCCCGCCCAGCGAAACGCGGGACAGGTCGAAATGCTCCACCATCTCGGCCAGCGAGAACTTCTCGCGCTCATCGGGCATGGACCAACCCATCCGGCCCAGGTAATTGAGCATGGCCTCGGGCATGAAGCCCATGCGCTCGTAGAAGGTCACCGACGTCGGGTTCTTGCGCTTGGAAAGCTTGGACTTGTCCGGGTTACGCAGCAGGGGCATGTAGCACAGCTTGGGTTGCTCCCAACCGAAGTACTCGTACAACTTGATCAACTTGGGCGCCGACGGCAGCCACTCTTCACCGCGCAGTACGTGGGTGATGCCCATCAGGTGATCATCGACCACGTTGGCGAGGAAGTACGTGGGCAGGCCATCGTTTTTCATCAACACTTGCATGTCCATGCGATCCCACGGGATCTCCACGTCGCCGCGCAGCATGTCCGGCACCACGCACACACCCTCGGTGGGCACTTTCATACGGATCACATGGGGCTCGCCTGCGTCCAGGCGGCGCTGCACTTCATCGGCGCTCAGCAGCAGTGCACGCCCGTCGTAACGAGGCGTCTCGCCGCGGGCCTGCTGTTCGGCGCGCATCTGCTCCAGCTCCTCGGCGGTGCAGAAGCAGTAGAACGCATGACCGGCGTCGACCAGCTGCTTGGCATACTGGGCGTAGATTTCACCGCGCTCGCTCTGCCGATACGGGCCATGCGGGCCACCCACGTCCGGGCCCTCGTTCCATTCGATACCCAGCCAACGCAACGCATCGAAGATCTGCTGCTCTGACTCGCGCGTGGAGCGCAGCTGATCGGTGTCTTCGATGCGCAGGATGAACTCGCCGCCGTGCTGCTTGGCGAAGCAGTAGTTGAACAGGGCGATGTAAGCGGTGCCGACATGGGGGTCGCCGGTAGGCGATGGCGCGATACGCGTGCGTACGGTGGTCATGGGAGTCTCGAACGGAAGATGAAACAAAGCCTCGATGTTAGCAGGTGGCGGGCACCGGGCTCCAGCGATGCCGTTAACCTGAGCCTGCCCTCATGATGCCGCGCCCTCGGTATGGCCTACCGTGGGCGGCTTGCGTGGAGGGCGATGTCGCCTGCTAATGCAGGCCACCAGGCATCAACTAGCGATCAGGCGATCTCGCAGCTGGGTGATCTCGTCACGCAACTGGGCAGCGGCTTCGAACTCCAGGTCACGGGCATACTGCATCATCTTGTCTTCGAGCTGCTTGATACGCTTGGTGATCTCGCCTGGGGTGCGCAACTCGGCTTCGTAGCGCGCGCTCTCCTCCGCCGCCTTGGCCATCCCCTTGCGTTTTTTGCTGCGAGCGCCCGGGACGGTTGCACCCTCAAGGATATCGGTGATGTCCTTGACCACACTCTTGGGCACGATACCGTGCGCTTGGTTGAAGGCGATCTGTTTTTCTCGACGCCGCTCGGTCTCGTCAATGGCCCGCTGCATCGAACCGGTGATGGCGTCAGCATACAGAATCGCCCGGCCATTGAGGTTGCGCGCAGCACGGCCAATGGTCTGGATCAGCGAACGTTCGGAGCGCAGGAAGCCTTCCTTGTCCGCGTCCAGAATGGCAACCAGCGAAACCTCGGGCATGTCCAAACCTTCGCGCAGCAGGTTGATGCCGACCAGTACATCGAACGTGCCCAGCCGCAAGTCGCGGATGATCTCGACCCGCTCCACGGTGTCGATGTCGGAGTGCAGGTAACGGACCCGTACGTCATGGTCTGCCAGGTAATCGGTCAAGTCCTCGGACATGCGCTTGGTCAATGTGGTGGCCAACACGCGCTCGCCAAGGGCCACACGCTTGCGGATCTCCGACAGCAGGTCATCTACCTGGGTCAGCGCAGGGCGTATTTCGATCTGCGGGTCGACCAGACCTGTCGGACGCACTACCTGCTCGACGACGCGCCCAGCATGGGTCTCTTCGTAGGGGCCGGGCGTTGCGGATACGAAGATGGTCTGCGGACTGACGCTCTCCCATTCGTCGAAGCGCATGGGGCGATTATCCAGCGCCGACGGCAGACGAAACCCGTACTCCACCAGCGTTTCCTTGCGCGAACGGTCCCCTTTGTACATGGCACCCACCTGGGGAACGCTGACGTGCGATTCATCGATGACCAGCAGCGCATCGGCGGGCAGGTAGTCATACAGCGTAGGCGGCGGTGCACCTGCAGGACGACCGGACAAATAGCGAGAGTAGTTTTCGATACCGTTGCAGTAACCCAGCTCCATGATCATTTCCAGGTCAAAGCGGGTACGCTGCTCAAGACGCTGGGCCTCCACGAGCTTGTTGGCCTTGTGCAGGTACTCAAGCCGGTCGGCCAATTCTTCCTTGATGCCTTCCACCGCCTGAAGCAGCGTTTCTCGCGGCGTCACGTAGTGGCTCTTGGGGTAGAACGTGAACCTTGGCAACTTGCGCAGGATTTCGCCCGTCAGCGGATCGAACGCGGCGATGTTTTCCACCTCGTCGTCGAACAGCTCGACACGGATGGCTTCGAGGTCCGATTCGGCCGGGTAGATATCGATGACATCCCCACGCACACGGAAGGTGGCACGGGCGAAGTCCATTTCATTGCGGGTGTACTGCAAGTCGGCCAGCCGGCGTAGCAGCGCGCGCTGGTCGAGCTTGTCGCCCCGGTCGATGTGCAGCACCATCTTGAGGTAGGTTTCAGGGCTGCCCAGGCCGTAGATGCAGGACACGGTGGTGACGATGATTGCGTCACGCCGTTCGAGCAGCGCTTTGGTGGCGGAAAGGCGCATCTGCTCGATATGGTCGTTGATCGAGGCATCCTTCTCGATGAAGGTGTCCGATGAGGGCACATAGGCTTCGGGCTGATAGTAGTCGTAGTAGGAGACGAAGTACTCCACCGCATTGTTGGGGAAGAAGGCCTTGAATTCGCCGTACAACTGCGCCGCCAGCGTCTTGTTCGGTGCCAGGACCAACGTGGGGCGCTGCACCTGCTGGATCACGTTGGCGATGCTGAAGGTCTTGCCAGAGCCGGTCACGCCCAGCAAAGTCTGGTGCGCCAACCCCGCCTCGATGCCCTCGACCATTTGCCGAATGGCCTCTGGCTGATCGCCTGCTGGCTGGAACCGGGTGACGAGCTGGAACTCGGACATGTCGAACCTCGCGGTGCTGCACTGTAAATTTAGCCAGTAGTCTATACCCAAATTGGCACGCTGGGGGACGCTTTGAAGGCCCAACGGTGACCCCGTGTTACGGTGGACAGGGCAAAGGCTGCAAGGGTCGAAAATTTTTTGCGCAAATAGTCGTAAAAGCGGCGTCGCAGTGTCGCAGTGACCGTGCCGGATCACTATACTGACTCCCCGTTTGTGCCCCGCTTCAGTGCATTCGGCTGGAGCGGATACTCCCCTTACACTCCTATCCGAGCCAAGGTAACAATGAGCCTGTTTTCCGCTGTCGAGCTGGCACCCCGCGACCCTATCCTGGGCCTCAACGAAGCATTCAATGCCGACCCACGCACCGACAAGGTGAACCTTGGGGTGGGCGTCTACTGCAATGAGGAAGGCCGCATTCCGCTGCTGCGAGCCGTGATCGAAGCCGAGACCCAGCGTGCCGCCCAGCACGCCTCGCGTGGCTACCTGCCGATCGACGGCATCGCGACCTATGACCAAGCGGTGCAGAAACTGTTGTTCGGTGCCCAGTCCCCATTGCTGGCCGATGGCCGGGTGGTTACCGTCCAGGCAGTGGGCGGTACGGGCGCACTGAAGATCGGCGCCGACTTCCTCAAGCGCGTATCCCCCGAGGCCGTGGTCGCCATCAGCGATCCTAGCTGGGAAAACCACCGCGCGCTGTTCGAGTCAGCGGGCTTCCCGGTTCATACCTATCGTTACTATGACGCCCCGACCAACGGCGTGAATCGGGCTGGCATGCTCGAGGACCTCGAAGCATTGCCCGCTGGCTCCATCGTGGTGCTCCACGCCTGCTGCCACAACCCGACCGGGGTGGACCTGGACCTGGAAGACTGGAAGAACGTCCTGCAAGTGGTCAAGGCCAAAGGTCATGTGCCCTTCCTGGACATGGCTTACCAAGGCTTTGGAGACGGCATCGCCGAGGACGCCTTTGCCGTGCGCCTGTTTGCCGAGTCGGGCCTTGAGTTCTTCGTCTCCAGCTCGTTCTCCAAATCGTTCTCCTTGTACGGTGAGCGCGTGGGCGCACTGTCGATCGTGACGGCGTCCAAAGACGAAAGCACCCGCGTCCTGTCCCAGGTCAAGCGGGTCATCCGTACCACCTACTCCAACCCGCCTACCCACGGCGCCACGATCGTGGCGACGGTGCTCAACAGCACAGAGTTGCGGCAGATGTGGGAAACCGAGCTGGCAGAAATGCGCGAGCGCATTCATGGTATGCGCAAGCAGATGGTCGAGTTGCTGGCCCATCATGGTGCCAAGCGCGACTTCAGCTTCGTGGGTCGCCAGGTCGGCATGTTCTCCTACTCGGGCCTGACCGTGGAGCAAGTGGCCCGGCTGAAGAACGAGTTCGGCATCTACGCACTGGACACTGGCCGCATAGCCGTGGCTGCGCTGAACCAGAGTAATATCCATGTGGTGACCAAAGCCATCGTTGAGGTGCTGTAACTGATTGATTTCGCAGGGGTGACTTGACTTACCCCTGCTGTTGAGTAAGATACGTGCACATTCCGCGATAGCTCAGTCGGTAGAGCAAATGACTGTTAATCATTGGGTCCCTGGTTCGAGTCCAGGTCGCGGAGCCAGATAATCAAGACCCTTCACAGGGTTTTGAAAAGAATCCAGAACCGCCGCTTTGAGGGATGCTGTCGAAACAGACATACCCAAAGCGGCTTTTTTGTGCCTGACGTCGATATGCCTGGGCCAGTGCTCATTGTTCGGTCAGCACGGCACGGGTGCCGTTCAAACGCTCAATGAGGCGTAGGCCATATCCACGTCTCCAGCCCATCGACGCATCACGTCAACACATACCGTAATCCATGCTGCTCCAGCAGGGTCCGCATTTCTCGCAGGCTGGCTAGCCGTCGCTCACTGATCCATGGCCACTCGGGCCGCCGGATATGAAAACGCTCGCCTTCTTGGACGATGGGCGTAGACACCAACCCGCCCGCGCGGCTGCGATGCACCAACTGCAACTGGCCATCAGTGCTCTCGAACGTGAATGTACCGGTATGCCGGAGCATGACCGACATTTCCTCACCAGCTGGCTTCGCCGCTTTAATTGCTACTTGCAAACGAAGATCGCTCCTGACCCGGCGTACCTCCATGGCCTCATCAATGGCTGCCAGTCCAGGATCGGCACCAATGCCGCCGGGCAGACCCACCTCAATATCCTCGACGCGCAAGCTGATTGCCCCCTGAAGTTCGCTTACGCCGCGCACGCCTTCGAAATCGCTGGCGTGGCTATTTCCCATCAGCGCAACCCACCGGCTCGGGCCTCGCACCGCCTGGTCCGCCTCGATGATTTCATGCGCGTAAAAGTTCATCATTTGCTGGCGGATCACCGCCGATGGCGGGTTGGCCCAAGCCTGGCGATAACTGGCCATGCAGTCGATGGACTGGATACGGATGCCGGCCTTCTGCGCCGCAATCAGCACGTTGCGAAACGAGTAGCGGCTCGCCAGATCGACTCCATGACCTTCATCCAGATCATTCACATAGGTGCTCAACCGGGCGGGCATCTTGCCCGAGCGGTTGAATACATCAAGGTCAGCCTGATGGAAGTCGGTCATGAAATGCTCAACGTAGAGCACCTTGATTTTTTCGCGCTTGAGCACAGGCATGTTGTCTATCAGAAACTGCTTGCTGCCCAGCCCCGAATGGCTTTCACCGATGACCAGCCCTTCGCTGTTCTGGTAGAGGCTGCGGATGATCAGCTTGGCACTGGCATCACGAGGCAGAGTCGGTATTGCAGGCCGCGCGGGCGGTATGACATTTTCAAGATAACCGACGGCGTCGGTGGCAAGCGCGTCGCGGCTGGCACGGAATGCCCGGTAGCTTGCTTCTACCTGAGGGTCTAAGCTGCCCATGATTCCACTCAGCGCGCGCTCCTTCCCCGGGGCATTGGCGGCGGCCTCAAGCAGAGGACGCGTTTCGCTCGGAATCTCGTAGGGCGTTGCAGGCAGCGGCTGCACGGCAGGCGCATCGCTTCGCCGCCCCCATGCCCCGAGCAATTTGCGGGGCAGCCCGCCACCCTGTAAACCCGAGCGCTGTAGAGGCTGCCACTGGCCGTCTGCTGTCATGCGGATGGGCAGGTTGCGATAGAACGAGTATGGATTCTCCGGGTCGATGACCACCCAGCTGCCCATCTGCTGCACATAACGGACCTCGAAGGGTCGCTCGTCAATCAGCGCATAGAACTTGCCATTCTGCCGATAGATACCCTCCTGCCTGCCACTCCCGGCTTCAGCGCTGAGGATGATATTGGTTTCAAAAGGCGCCAGCAGGTCTTGCTGGTCAACCGGCCGGAATGGCTCAGGTACCCAAGCTTCAATCTCGGCGGATGTCGCGGGGGCCGCCTCCTCTGCCTCAGTGGCCAGGGAGTCGCCCTCAGGCACCGGTGGATCGATCAGCGTTTCCTCGCCGCCTGCGCCTACGGCACCGGCCAGCATGGCGGCGTTGAACAAGGTGTCGATGGCTGCGAAAATCGCACCGGTCACGCCGGCCTGCCGCTCGCTCGTGGTATGACCGTTGACAGCTTGGTCGATGTTCAGCCCCATATCCGCAAGCCCCGCGCCAACCACCGCCAATGCAATCGGCCAGTCGACAGCTGCCATGGGCCCTGCTAGCTGGCCGAAGGCCTTGAGATAGCCGATCCACAGTTGTTTACGCAGGTCGGCGTTGCTGCGCAGGGCGAACTGCGCGTCGTCGGTCATGCGCTGGTGCGCGGCGTCGCGCAGATGACCGAACGCATCGCCTGTGAGGGTGGAATCGAGCTGATTGAGGCACTTGTGATCATCACCGCCCCAATTGAAGAACAGTAGATCGATCAAGTGATTGAGGCCGAGGCGATCATCTTTTTGCGCGCGGCTGGACAACGGGAAGTGCGCCATGAAGCGCGCCCGGTTTTCGGCTTCGTTGGTATTGTTCAATACCCACCAGTAAAGGTCCTGACGCGTTGGGAAAAAGTGCAGGGCTTCCGTTTCACCTGGGGTGTACAGCAGTTGCGAACCATCCTCCAGCACAATGCGCAGAAAGTCGCTGGCAACATGCCCGCCAATGTCGAAGGTACACACGCGATAACCCGCGGCTGGCGGTACAACTGCCTGAAGTTGCTCCAACGTGGGTGATGCGATATCAAGACCCGTCAGCGCCGTGGCGACACGGCGAACGAGCTGGGCCAACGCGGTACTGCTGTCGGCCGCGCACATCTCGATCACCTTGGCGAGGAAGTTGACCTTCGCCAGTACGCGAAAATGCTCAGCATGTTCTTGCCAGAACGCCTGGAGCCTATGGTGGAACTGGGCACTGAAGTCGACTTGCCAGAAATCCTCGAGCACAGCTTGGGGCTCCAAACGGATCTCATTGTGCTCGTCATAGAAACCGGGGCCAGGGCCATTACTGTAAAAGCCGGTCAGATAACTGAGCAGGTCGCTGTTGTCCTGGTCATGAACGTCGAAACGGTGCATGACCAACTGCGGCAGTGTGAAGGATTGGACTGGCGGGTCCAGGTGCTGCCAGCCGCTGAAGGTGCGAGGGCTGCTCTGGGCGGTATCGAAACGGTTGAGGTAGACGTGGTCAGGGTCTAGGTGCGACAAGTTGTGTTTTCTCAACAGCGCCACGGCGGTGTCCCGGGCCGACTGGCGCATATCGGGGCAGGCTGCCACAAGTGGAGCTGCGATGGCGCGTAGCTGGGATTCGGCGTGCGGGGTCAGAATCTGCAGGCCCATGGTTAAGTTCCTCAAGGTGTATGAAGCCGTGAGGTTGAGCCGTTACAGTGTTTTTGGAGCGCTAGTTATCAACCACCTTCCACACGGCCTTCATCCTCCGTGAAACCTGCGGTGAAGCGTAAGTCAGGGGTGATCCACCTGCCCTATGGGGTAGAACTCACCTCGGCTCCACACGCCCAGCCATTGCTGATCTGCGATTTGCCGCGCAACGGCCAACTCGACCAGTTGATAGAAGACATTGCGGTGAATCAACGCCTCAAGATTGCTGCGCATCAGCACATAAGGTGAAGGCGCTTGGGTGACGGGGTCAGTCACTACCCGCAGCGGATGGTCAGGACCTGCTTCGACCTGATCATCCACATTGTTGGTGAAGCGCAACACCTGCTGCTCCCCCTCCCCCGTCACATCCAGGGCCACGGCCACAAACGGCGCGTCATCAACTGTGATGCCGACCTTCTCGACCGGCGTCACCAGAAAGTAATCATCCCCGTCGCGGCGGATGATCGAAGAAAAGAGCTTTACCATCGGTTTGCGGCCGATAGGCGTACCCAAGTAGTACCAGGTCCCGTCCCGTGCGATACGCATGTCGATGTTGCCGCAGAAATCGGGGTTCCAGAGGTGCACAGGCGGCAAGCCCTTGGACGTTGGAAGCTGCGTCAGCAGGTCATTGGCCTTGCCCGTCTCATTCATCGCGGTGCCTCACCGACTCATGCCAAGAAGGCTACGAGCGTACTCGCGCATGGGCGCCGCAAGCAAATCCCTGGGCGTCTGGTCATGGAACGTCAACAAACCGCCACGGCTTTTGATACGGACCGTGTCTATCAGGTAGCGGGTACTGGTTTCGATGAGCATCATCTGTACCACGCCGCTATCCCAACCCAGTCGGTCCACGGCCTGTTCGTCATACCACTCGTCCCCATTGCCTATGCGGTCATCGGTGCGAGCGAAACGGGTATAGAGCACGTAGTCGGCCCCAAATGAGCGTGCCTGCGCGATCGCCTCTTCCAGACCCAGCGGTGCCTCGGCACGGCGTACCATCGGGAAATACTCGACGAAGCTTTTGAAGGCCTCTTCGGCCACCGCATTGTGCTGCGGAACAGGGCCTTTGCCGGGCGGCACGAATGCACCTTGCCCAATGAAGATGAAGGAATCGGGCTGCAGCCGAATCGACAGCGTACGACGGGTATCGCTGTGATCCAGCAGGCCGGCATCGCTCATGTGATAGCGGACACCTTCCCCCATATCACTCACTTTCATGCACCCGCCCAACGCCGCAAGCGTCAGCACCAAGACCAGGCTCCGCATCATTCCTCCAGTGGCCGGCGTCAAAAAAGCCGGCGAATGGCTGACGAATGCAGCTTTTGCGCCAGCTTTGATTTGATCGCCAGCGTGGGCCGGTGCTGACTCAATTGGCGGGGTCGGGGTCGCGCTTGCGTTTATTGCCCATGCGTACGCCGATGTCCATCAGGAACTGGAAGAAGCCTTCCTGATCTTCCAGCACATTGCTCCAGAACGGGGAGTGATAGAGCGCTACAGCCCCATGGACCAGTGCCCAGGCGGCGCAATAGTGGAAATAAGGGGGTACATCTTCAAGCTTGCCCTCACTGATGCGGCCTTTGATCAGTTGCGTAAGGCGATCGAAGTTGGAGGCGCGAATACTATGCAGTTGCTCGACCAGTTCCGGCACCTGGTTACCCTTGACGACCTTCTCCTCCAGACGATCGAAGAGCCTGTAGCGTTGCGGGTCGCGCATGCGAAATTCGAAGTAGGCGCGCGACAGGGCTTCCTTGTCGCGGTCCACATCGGCCGAGTGCAGCAGCTCATTGAGGTCGCGCTCATAGTCCAGCATCAGGCGCAGATAAATTTCTGCCTTGGACTTGAAATGCTTGTAGATCGTGCCTTTGCCGATACCCACGGCGTCGGCGATCATTTCGACGGTGACGCTGTCCTCGCCTTGCTCGAGGAACAGCTTGAGGGCGGTGTCTAGGATTTCCTGTTCGCGACGGCGAAACTCACGGACCTTACGAGGTTCTTTCTGCATGGGAAGGACTGGCTGACGATCGAAGCGGATTATTATGCCTAACTTGCGCGAAATTGCACGGATCATCCGTGGTCATCTCGGTTTGTACTGGTGTGCGGGGCATCTCGATCGTTGGCAGCTTGGCCTGGGGTATTCCAAATCTGTTTAAAAAACGATCAGTTTTGGCTGGCATTGTGCGTAGCCTGGGCGATACTCAAAGGGTCGTCGCGGCGCATCCCCCCGAGTGACGCGGCGATAAAGGTACTCAGGGACCGCGTACCTTTGTTCTACTCCTAATGGTCTTAACCCGGATTCCTCCCCCAGAAGCCGGGTTTTTTTTGGGTAAGGTGTTTGAGGCAGGTCCGCCATCTCCCCGCTACCCCGCTACCCCGCGACC
>NZ_JBJJMO010000079.1:0-17703 GCF_046231935.1 Pseudomonas sp. KCJK9111
TAGACACCTACCTGCCCCTGCTGACCAACGCCGGCTACCACCTGATCCTCGCCCAAACCCCCGACCTGCGCGCCCAAGCCATCGAGCAAAACGGCCCCCGCATCGACGCCGTCCTCACCCGCGGCCCCCTCGGCCTGACCGCCCAGGAAATCGACGCACTGCCCAACCTGCAGATCATCTGCGTCATCGGCGCCGGCTATGAGCAGGTCGACCTGCAAGCCGCCCATGCCCGCCACATCACCGTCACCAACGGCGCCGGCGCCAACGCCGATGCCGTAGCCGATCACGCCATGGCCATGCTCCTGGCCCTGCTGCGCAACATCCCACAAGCCGACGCCAGTACCCGGCGCGGCCAATGGCAGCGCGTGATCAGCCCATCGGTCACTGGCAAACGCCTGGGCATTCTGGGTATGGGCGCCGTTGGCCGGGCCATCGCCAAGCGCGCGCATCAAGGGTTCGACATGCCCGTAAGCTACTACAACCGAACACCACGTCCGGCATTGCCCTACACCGGCTACGACAGCGTCCTGGCCCTGGCCGGGGCAGTCGATATTCTCGTGGTCGCCACACCCGGCGGCGCCGATACACGCCACCTGGTGGATGCACAGGTGCTGCACGCACTCGGCCCCCAGGGCTACCTGGTCAACATCGCGCGGGCCAGCGTCGTCGATACCCAGGCGCTGACCCAGGCACTGCAGGGCGGGCAATTGGCCGGTGCGGCCCTGGACGTGTTCGACGAGGAACCTGACGTTCCCCACACCCTCAAGTCGCTGTCGAACACGGTATTGACGCCCCATGTCGCCGGACAATCGCCAGAAGCGGCAGAAGCCACGGTGACGTTGGTGCTGCGTAACCTCGATGCTTTTTTTGCCGGCAAGCCAGTGCTGACACCGGTGCTTCATTAAGCCCCATACTGCCAAATGCCTGCACAAGGGCAGGCAACAAGGAGCGCATCCATGCAACTTGAAATCTTCCAGGTCGACGCCTTCAGTGCCGAACCCTTCGGCGGCAACCCGGCTGCGGTCATCCCGCTCGATCACTGGCTACCCGATGCCGTGCTGCAGCGCATCGCCGAGGAAAACAACCTTTCCGAAACGGCGTATTTCGTACGCAACGGCGATGCGTTCGACCTGCGCTGGTTCACGCCCACCGTGGAAGTGGACCTGTGCGGCCACGCCACGCTGGCCTCGGCCTACGTGTTGTTCGAACACCTCAATGAACCGGCACAGGTGCTGCGCTTCAATACCCGCAGCGGTGAACTGCGGGTAACTCGTCAAGCGGACGGCCTGCTGGCCATGGATTTCCCCGCTCGCCAACCAGAGGCCCAGCCAGTGCCAGCCGGTCTGTTGCAGGCGTTGGGCCTGCAACAGGCGCTGGCGGTATATCGCAGCGACGACTACGTGGTGGTGGTCAATGACCCTGGGTTGCTCGACACCCTCACGCCAGATTTTGTCGCGCTGGCCGGCTTTGACGTGCGCGGCATCGCCGTGACGGCGGCGGGGCGTGGGTTCGATTTCGTGACGCGCTGGTTCGGGCCACGCGTGGGGGTCAATGAAGACCCGGTGACCGGTTCGGCCCATACCTCGCTCGCACCGATCTGGGCACAACGGCTAGGCAAGCAGTCGCTTGAGTGCGAGCAGGGCGGTGCGCGCAAGGGCCAGCTGCGCTGCGTGCTGCCGGGCAATGGCCGGGTGATCATCAGTGGGCGGGCGGCGTTATTCATGCGCGGTACCGTCTACCTATAGGACGGCCCTGTCGTCACGGACAATGCGCGAGCCGACACCAAGGCTTGCCAAATCCGGGCAATGCTGCGAAAAGGACGGCATTTTCGTAGCGGCTGGAGCCTGCGCATGAACCAAGAACTGCAGATCATCGACCTGGTCGAAGGCGACGGCAAGGCGGCCGTCAAAGGTGCCCTGATCACTACCCAATACACCGGATGGCTGGCCGATGGCACCGAGTTCGACTCCTCCTGGTCACGCGGCAAGCCGTTTCAATGCGTGATCGGTACCGGGCGCGTTATCAAGGGGTGGGACCAGGGCATCATGGGCATGCGTGTTGGCGGCAAGCGCAAGCTGTTGGTGCCGGCGCACCTGGGCTACGGGGCGCGTAGCGTCGGATCGATTCCACCTGATTCGGACCTTGCGTTCGAAATCGAGCTGCTTGAAGTGCTAACGCGCGACGACTGACAGGATGGCCCCGTAATGCCCGTGCCAGACGCCTGGAACCCGGGCAGCGGGGAACAAATCGGGTTTTTGGCACTCTGAACCGAACCCGTCGTCAAGGAAGGCATTCACTGCAAAAGGCGCCCTGTGCCCGTCCGGGCGATGCGCGGGTGACCCGTTTGTCACACGAGCCTGCATTGATGAAGTTGATTCCACACCTGCATCGTCGCCGTCATTGGTTGCTGGGCCTGGCCCTGACCGCCGTAGGCGTACCGCTGGCGCTGGACGCCGTCGAGAGCCGCGCGCAACCGGTCGATGGCACCCAGACCCTGGTGTTTCTGCGCCATGCCGAGAAACCCGGTGAAGGCTTAGGCCAATTGAACTGCCAGGGCCTGAACCGCGCGCTGGACCTGGCCACGGTTTTACCCGAACGTTTCGGCAAGGCCGATTACGTGTTTGCCGCCAATCCTTCCCGGCACGTGGAGGAGGGCGCCGATGATCAAAGCTACAGCTACCTGCGTCCGCTCATGACCATCAGCCCCAGTGCCATTCGCCTTGGCTTGCCGGTCAACATCGACTACAGCGCCAACGACACCGATGACCTGGCCGACGAACTGCTCAGCAACAAGTACCGTAACGCGACCATCTATACCGCGTGGTCACACGGCTACCTGCCGGACCTGATCAATACCGTCGCCGAGAAGGCTGTCGGCAAGGAGCACGTCATCACCGAGGATTGGCAGGATGGGGATTTCGACACCCTCTATGTCCTGACCCTGGACTGGCACGATGGCAAGGCCAGCCTGCGCAGCCGTAACGTGCGTCAGGGGCTCGATGACGGTGAGCATAGCTGCCCGACCTGATCCGCTGGTACTGTTGAGCCAGGATGCTGAACAGGGATGAACGATGAAGCGGCAGGTGACGGTGATAGGGGGTGGCGTGGTCGGGCTGGCGACGGCCTATGCGCTGGTGCAGGAAGGCCATTGCGTAGAATTGATCGAGGCCCACGACACCTTGGGGGCGGCCACCAGCTTTGCCAATGGCGGTCAATTGTCCTACCGCTACGTCGCGCCACTGGCTGATGCGGGCGTGCCGTGGCAGGCGCTGGGGTGGTTGCTGCAGGGCGATTCCCCGCTGCGTCTGCGCCTGCGTCTGGACCCGGCGCAGTGGCGCTGGCTGTTGGCCTTTACCCTGGCATGTCGACGCAGCGTCAATCGGCGCAACGCCGCCGTCTTGCTTGACCTTGCCCTGCACAGCCAGGCGGTGTTGGCCCAGTGGCGCCAAGCCCAGGACCTCGGCGACTTTGCCTGGCGCCGCAATGGCAAGCTTGTAGCGTTTCGCAGCGAGTCCCAGTTCAAGCGCAGCCGTCTGCAACTGACCGATCCTGATCACCAGCAGGTACTGGGCGCTGCTGAGCTGCGGGCACTGGAACCTGCGCTGCAAGAGTCGCCCTTCGTGGGTGGCGTATTCACCCCGGACGAAGAGGTGGGCGACTGCCATGCCTTCTGCCTGCGCCTGGCCGCCGCGCTGCAAGCCTCTGGCCAATGCCGGTTCCGGCTCGGTCAGCCGGTGACCCAGCTGCTTCACCGTGGGCATCAGGTGGTAGCGCTGCGCCTTGGCCACGAAGAACTGGCAGTCGATCAGTTGGTGCTGTGCGCCGGTTACCGCAGCGCTGCGTTGAAGTTGCCAGGGGTGAACATTCCGATCTATCCACTCAAAGGGTACAGCCTGACTGCGCCGCTAGCATCAGGGCAGCGTGCGCCTGAAATCAGCCTGACGGACTACGAGCGCAAGATCGTCTATGCCCGGCTGGATCGGCAACTGCGCGTTGCGGCCATGGTGGACATCGTGGGGCAGGACGAGGCGCTGGACAAGCGCCGGTTGCAGAGCATGCGACGCCTGGCCCTGGAGACACTGCCCCACGCCGCCGATTATGCCCACGCGGTGGAGTGGGCCGGCATGCGACCGGCGACGCCCACCGGTGTGCCGATCATCGGCGCAACGCCTTATCGCAACCTTTGGCTCAACCTTGGCCATGGCGCGCTGGGCTTCACCCTGGCCTGCGGCAGTGGCCAGCGGCTGGCCAGAATGATCGGTTAAGCAGGCCCTGCGCAGGGTCGGTTGCCGATCCCGCGCAGGTTGCGCCGTGGTGCCCTAGCGGCCGAGCCGCATCGGCCAGCCTATGATCTTCTTTACCCGAGGGGTCGCGTAGGTGCGGACCTTGGACGTACTCAGACCCAGGCGCACCAGCGACTCGGCGATGGTCACCGCCGCGCTGACCCCATCGACCACCGGTACCCCGGTGCGTTGGCGGATCTGCTCGTCCAGCCCGGCCATGCCTCCGCATCCCAGGCAGATGACCTCGGCCTTGTCATCGCGTACGGCCCGTTCGGCCTGCTCGACGATGGCCTCGACGGCCCGCTGCGGATCGGCCTCGAGCTCCAGCACCGCCAGGCCGCTGGCGCGTACCGAGGCGCACCGATCGTAGAGCCCGGAGAGTTTGAGGCGGTCCTCGATCAAGGGCACGGTACGGTCCAGGGTGGTGACCACCGAGTAAGCGTGGCCCAGGTACATGGCGGTACTGGCGGCGGCATCGGTGATGTCCACCACCGGCACGTTCAGCAGCTCCTGCAAGCCTTCACGGCCGTGCTCGCCATAACCGGCCTGGATCACGGCATCATAGGGACCCTCATAGGCCAGTACCCGATCCATCACGGCGATAGCGGCCAGGTAACTCTCGAAGTTGCCCTCCACCGATTCTGCGCCGAACCACGGCGTCAGGCCGATGATCTCGGTGCCCGGCGCCGCCACGGCGCGGGCCTGCTCGGCGATGGCCTCGGTGATGGCTTCGGTGGTGTTGACGTTGGCAATCAGGATTCGCATGGGCAGTCCTCCTTGTTCAGTGGCTGCTGTGGTCGACGGCGATGCATTCGCCGCTGACGTCGTGGTAATGACGGTTGCGCGGCGCGATCAACAGGTATAGGGCGGCGGCGATGCCAGCCCCGATCAGCCACGAGAAGGGCGCTACGCTGTGGAAGTTGGGGACCAGGGCCAGCACGATGGCCAGCAGGGCCGCCGGCACGAACGCCGCGACCGCGCGCAGGTTGATGCCCTTTGTGTAGTGATACGCGCCGGCCGGGTCTTCGCTGTAGAGCTGCGGGACGTTGATGCAGCCTTTGCGCAGCAGCCAGTAGTCGGACATGATCACCCCGTACAACGGGCCCAGCAATGCACCCAGGCCGGAGAGGAAGTAGACGATCACCAAGGGGCTGTTGTACAGGTTCCACGGCAGGATCAGCACCGCCAGCGTGGCGCTGATCAGCCCCGCGCGGCGGAAGTTGAGGTGACGCGGTGCCAGGTTGCTGAGCACGAAGGCCGGCGCCACGAAGTTGGCCATGATATTCACCGCGACCGTGACAATCAGGAACGACAGGCAGCCCAGCACCAGGAAGGTGGTGTTTGGAATGGCTGCCACGATCTGGGTGGGGCTATCGATGATCTGGCCGTTGATCTTGAATTGAGCGCCGCACAGCACGACGGTGATCACGGCAAACACCAGGATGTTCACTGGCAGACCCCAGAAATTACCAACGCGAATGGTCTTGCGGCACGGCGAGGAGCGGGCGAAGTCGCAGAAGTTGAGCACCAGCGTGCCGTAGATGGCCAGCCACAAGGCACCGCCGGCAAAGATGTTGCGCCACATCTCGTAACCGCTCAGGGGCTCTGCCACCGACCAGGCGATGCGGGTGTCGACCTTGAAGTACATGAACACCGCCAGCGCCGCGACCGTTACCAGGATGACAGGGCCTGCAAAGGCTTCGTAGCGACGCACCATCTCCATGCCGTAGGCGAGGATCACCAGCTGCACCAGCCAGATGGCCACGAAACAGGCCCAGCCCAGGCTGGAAAGGCCAAGGATGCTGTCGTGGTCATAGGCTGCCATTTGCGGCCAGACGGCGCTGAGCAGCACGCGCAGGACCACCGAGGCCAGGTAGGTCTGGATGCCAAACCAGGCGATGGCGATGACCGCACGTATCAGCGCCGGGATCTGCGCGCCGTGAATGCCGAAGGCGATGCGGCTGATGACCGGGAAGGGTACGCCGGTTTTCTGCCCCATGTAGCCCGACAGGTTCATGAAGAAGTACACCAGGGCCGCGCCAATGGCCAACGACAGCAATATCTGCCAGCCGCCCAGGCCCAGGGCGAACAGGCCCATTGCAAATGAATAGTTGGCGATGTTGTGCACATCGTTGGTCCACAGCGCGAAGATGCTGTAACGGCCCCAGCGGCGTCCGGCGATGCGCGTGGGGGCCAGGTCTCGGTTGTGCAGGCGAGGGCTCAGTGCCATGTCCGGCATCGTGTCGGCCGGGGTTGGGTGGGTCTGGGTGCTGGCGACGGATAGTTCAGGGGCAAGGTTGAGGCTGCTACTCATTCCGGCGGGCTCCTGATGCACGTTGACTGCGATGAGCGGGCAGCGCACGGGCTCGCCATCTCGTCGGTGCAGCGTTGGCATCTCGGGTTCTGGGCGCGGCGGCCGACGGTCAATCGGCGTCGCGGGTTCTTGTGTATTTATGTTCGTTGAAACTTGTATACAAAACACAAGCACAGTAAAGCCATTTCCATGCCAGCTTGAGTAAGCGACCACCAGGGTGTTCATTCGGAGAGCGGATATATTGCGGTAACAAGCTGAAAAATCAGGTTTTTAAACTGACCATAAAGTCAATAATTGTTTGAATTCATGGGCTTAGTTGATCAGTTAGTCAGCATTCATTGAGCGCTTCATGTAACACATCGGGGCGTAATCGGTGCAAGTGCACACAAAAATGGCACTTAAGGTGACATTAGTGTGTACAAAAAATAGACAATCCGAGATGCCGCCCCTTCGTGGCCTTGCCATGTAAAATACGACTCCGCTTACCGATGTGACCTGACATGACCTCTCCGATTGCCGCCCTCGAGCAGCATCTGCTTGCCGCCCTGAACCCCGCCCCTGAAGAAACCCGTCGTCTTTTCCACGGTCGTGGCCGTTGCTGGCCTGGTCTTGAGCAAATCACGGTGGACTGGCTTCAAGGCGTGTTGTCGGTCGCCTTGTTCCGTGAGCCCCCGGAAGGACAATTGGCAGAGCTTGAGGCGATGCTGTTGCGGCTGTCGCGCCTTGAGCAGTGGACAGGCCAAGCGATCCTGCTGCAACACCGTTACCTGCCCGACAGCCCCGGTCAATGGCTGGTGGGCGAGCCGTGTCAGCAACGTGAAGTGATCGAGGACGGGCTGACCTACTTGCTGGACCTAGGGGTACGCCAGAACAATGGCCTGTTCTTGGACATGCGCCTTGGCCGCCAGTGGGTGCGTGCCCAGGCCAAGGGGCAGCGCGTGCTGAACCTGTTTGCCTACACCTGTGGTTTTTCGGTGGCGGCGATTGCAGGTGGCGCCGAGCAGGTGGTGAACCTGGACATGGCCAAATCGGCACTGTCCCGAGGGCGCGATAACCACCGCCTTAACCAGCACGACCCGTCCCGGGTGGCCTACCTGGGCCATGAGCTGTTCAAGTCGTGGGGCAAGGTGCGCAAATACGGGCCTTACGATCTGATCATCATCGATCCGCCTACCTTCCAGCGCGGTAGCTTCGTGCTGACCCAGGACTACGCGAAGATCCTGCGGCGCTTGCCTGAGCTGTTGAATGAAGGTGGGACGGTGTTGGCCTGTGTGAACGACCCGGGCATCGGGCCTGAGTTTCTGATCGAGGGCATGGCCGAGCACGCGCCCGGCCTTGCCTTCGTCGAACGCCTGCAGAACCCGCCTGAGTTTCCGGATGTGGATCCGGCTGGGGGGTTGAAGGCGTTGGTGTTTCGGTTGGGTTGATGGGGCGGGCCCACGCGGCGAAGCTCAAGCCCCCAGGCGCGTGCGCGGTCGGCCCAGCTCAGCCCGCTTCACTGGCCGGTATAAATCTGATCGAACACGCCCCCATCGTTGAAATGCGTTTTCTGCACGGTGCGCCAGTCACCAAAGGTCTTCTCGACCGAGAGGAATTCAACCTTGGGGAAACGGTCGGTGTACTTGGCCAAGACGGTCGCATCGCGTGGGCGCAGATAGTTCTGGGCGGCGAGTTCCTGAGCAGCCGGGGACCACAGGTATTTCAGGTATTCCTCGGCCACCGCCTGAGTGCCTTTGCGGGCGACCACTTTATCGACCACGCTCACCGGCGGCTCGGCTTCGGCTGACACGCTTGGGTAAACCACCTCGAACTGATCGCGACCGAATTCGCGGGCGATCATTTCGGCTTCGTTCTCGAACGTCACCAGCACATCGCCAATCTGGTTGGTCATGAACGTGGTGGTGGCGGCGCGACCACCGGTGTCGAGCACCGGCGCCTGCTTGAACAGCTTACCGACAAACGCGCGCGCCTTGTTCTCGTCACCGCCTTGCTTGAGCACATAGCCCCACGCCGACAGGTAGGTGTAGCGGCCGTTACCCGAGGTCTTGGGGTTGGGTACGATGACCTGTACGCCATCCTTGAGCAGGTCGGGCCAGTCTTTCAATGCCTTGGGGTTGCCTTTGCGCACGATGAACACCGTGGCAGAGGTGAACGGCGCACTGTTGTTCGGCAAGCGCGTGACCCAGTTGTCAGGGATCAATTTGCCGTTGTCGACCAAGGCATTGATGTCGGTGGCCATGTTCATGGTGATCACGTCGGCCGGCAGGCCATCGATCACCGCGCGCGCCTGTTTGCTCGAGCCACCGAAGGACATCTGCACATTGACCTTCTCGTTATGCTCGGCCTCCCAGTGCTTCTGGAAGGCAGGGTTGTAATCCTTGTAGAAGTCACGCATCACGTCGTAGGAAACGTTCAGCAAGGTCGGGGCAGCGTGGGCCAGGGTGCCGAAGGCCAGGCTGGCGGCGGCCAGCGAGACGGTGAAGAACTTTTTCACGACGCATTCCTTATGGGTATGAATGTTGGGCAATGTGCCAGCGACTATAGCGTCTTGTTCTTCAGGTATTAAAGAATCAATGCGTCTTTGCTTATATGCGCTGGCCGATTGGCGGTTCTGGCAGTTGTCCAGGGGCTTTGCCCACTTAGTGACTCGCTCAGCCTTCAAGGTGAGCGAGCCCTTCAGATCGTCAGGGGCGCCTTATTCAACCGGATTTCGGGAACAACGCATTTCCACACCGGGCACAAAACGCCGCGCCACTTTCATGGGATTTCTTGCTGCAGGTCGGGCAGGCGTGCTGCAGTTGTTCTCCACGCATGGCATTGGCGAGCTCGGCCGTAAAGATCCCGGTCGGCACCGCGATGATCGAGTAGCCGATGATCATCACCAGTGAAGACAGCACCTGGCCCAATGGCGTTCTGGGCACGATATCGCCGAACCCGACCGTGGTCAGCGTGACGATGGCCCAGTAGATCCCCTTGGGAATGCTCGTGAAGCCATGTTCCGGGCCTTCGATCACATACATGAGGGTGCCGAACACGGTGACCAGCGTCGAGACGCTGACCAGAAACACGATGATCTTCTGCTTGCTGCCGCGCAGGGCATCGAGCAGGTAATTGGCCTGCTTGAGGTACGGGCTGAGCTTGAGCACACGGAAGATCCGCAACATGCGGATGACCCTCACGATCAGCAGGTACTGCGCGTCGCTGTAGTACAGCGCGATGATGCCCGGCACGATCGCTAGCAGATCCACCAGGCCGTAGAAGCTGAACGCGTAGCGCAAGGGCCGGGGCGAGCAGTACAACCGTGTCAGGTATTCGCACAGGAAAATGGCGGTAAAACCCCATTCGATCGCGGCCAGCATGCCCCCGTACCCGCGATGCACCTCGTCGATGCTGTCCAGGATGACCGTGATCAGGCTGGCCAGGATGATCAACAACAGGGTCTTGTCGAAGCGTCTTCCGGCCACGGTATCGCTCTGGAAGACGATCACGTAAAGCCGCTCGCGCAGGCTTGCAGGTTTGTTCATTGGCTCTGTCCATCGTGAAGTCGGCTGAGCCTATGGGGTGCCTTTCAGCTATGCAAGCGCCCCGGTGTCTGGCGTTTGCCAAGCGTCAGGTGACGACCGAAGTGGATGAGCCAGCAGGCGGCGACGAAGGGTGCCGTGAGCGCCGGGACCGGCAGCCTGCTCAAAAGCGGCTGCAACGCCAGCGCCAGGCCGATGGCCAGCAGCGTGACCCAGGGTTTTTCCCCTTGTCGGCTGAAGGCCAGGGCTGCCAGGGCTGCGTTGAATCCATACAGCCCCATCCATGCTGACTGCGCATCACCCACGAGCAGTGCCAGGCCTGCACCCGCGGCAGAGCCTATGACCGCCCAGAGACAGGCATACGGGTTGGCGATCAATAGGCCGACGATGATCAGCAGCCCGGCCAGGGGTTGATCGAGCAGGAAAATCTGCCCGACCCCTCTCGCCAGGGCACTCGCCAGGTCGGCCTCGACCACCACGGATGCGGTAGCCGTCTGCACGAATAGCAACGTGCCCCAGCCCAGCAGTACGAAGGGCGCCGTGTAGGCGACCAGCAGCTTGCCTCCCCGTTTGCGCCATTGGTGGGTGATGATGCTGGACAGGCCGGCGGCAGCGATTACCAGCGGTGGCTGGATGATCGACCAGGGCAGCACAGCGCTGATCAACAAACCGATGAGCACGCCGTTGTAGCTGTACAGCCCAGCCTGTCGATCGGCGCGGTCGTAGCCGCGGGCCTGTGCCGTCAGCAGGCCTGCCAGCGCGCCAAGCAGCGCGCCGCCCAGCAGCGCCGGTGCGGTCAACAAGATCGCCAGCAGGCAGCATAGCCCGCACCAGGGGTTACGCAGCAACAGCACCTGGCTGAAGCCGTTTAGCAGCGCCGTGGCCCAGTCGGGGCACGGGTTTACGAAATTTTTGGTGTACATGGGGCAGTCAGTGAGGTGGATGGAAGGGCGGTGGGCCTCTTTGGGCCTCGATTGACCGCAGGTCTGGTATATCGGTGTTCGGGGAGGGCTGCGCCCTCCATTCGCGGGGCAAGCCCGCTCCCACAAGGTCTGCGCCCTCCATTCGCGGGGCAAGCCCGTTCCCACAAGGTCTGCGCTGTGCCATGGAGCGGCGCGCATCCTGTGGGAGTGGGCTTGGCCCGCGAATGGGGCGCAGAGCGCCCCGGGGGATCTCAGTTCAACGTCTCGATCCGCAGCGTGTTGGTCGACCCTGGCTTGCCGAAAGGCACACCGGCAGTGATCAGAAGCGTGTCGCCACGGCTGGCCATGCCTTGGGCCTGGGCAATTTCCAGCGCAGTGGAAACCACTTCGTCCACCTGGCGCAGGCGGTCATTCACTACCGAATGCACGCCCCAGGCCACGCTCAGGCGGCGAGCGGTGTTCAGGTTCGGCGTCAGGTTGAGGATCGGTGCCCGTGGGCGCTCGCGCGCAGCACGCAGGGTCGAGGCGCCCGACTCGCTGTAGTTGACCAGCACCGCCACCGGCAGGATGCCGCTGATGCGGCGGATGGCGCAGCTGATGGCGTCCGATACGGTGGCCTCGGCCTTCGGCCGGCCAACGTCGAGCTGGGCCTGGTAGTCCGGGCCGTTCTCCACCTGGCGGATAATCTTGCTCATCATCTGCACGGCTTCGAGCGGGTAGTCACCCGAGGCCGTCTCCGCTGACAACATCACAGCGTCCGCACCTTCGGCCACGGCGTTGGCCACGTCGGTGACTTCGGCACGAGTCGGTGCTGGCGAGAAACGCATCGATTCGAGCATCTGCGTAGCCACTACCACCGGTTTACCCAGCTGCCGGCAGGTGCCGATGATGCGCTTCTGAATCTGCGGCACGCTCTCGGCCGGTACTTCCACGCCCAGGTCACCACGGGCCACCATGATCGCGTCTGCCAGTTCGGCGATGGCTTGCAGTTGTTCAACCGCCGAGGGTTTCTCGATCTTGGCCATCAGGAAGGCGCGGTCACCAATCAGCTGGCGCGCTTCAAGGATGTCCTCGGGGCGCTGTACAAACGACAGGGCTACCCAGTCCACACCCAGCTCCAGGCCAAAGGCCAGGTCGCGGCGGTCCTTTTCGGTAAGCGGGGAGAGGTTGAGCACCGCTTGCGGCACGTTGACGCCCTTGCGGTCGGACAGCTCGCCACCGTTCAGCACTTCGGTGTCGATCGCATCGCTGTGTTTGGCGGTCACCTGCAGGCGCAGCTTGCCGTCGTCCAGCAGCAGGTCCATGCCGGGCTCAAGGGCTGCGATGATTTCAGGGTGTGGCAAGTTGACCCGGCGGCTGTCGCCAGGGGCCTCGTCCAGGTCCAGGCGCAGGGCCTGGCCGCGTTGCAACTGCACCTTGCCTTCAGCGAAACGGCCCACACGCAGCTTCGGCCCTTGCAGGTCCATGAGGATGCCTAGCGGGTAGTGCAGCTGCTGCTCCACCTCGCGGATCCACTGATAGCGCAGCGCATGGTCGGCGTGCTCGCCATGGCTGAAATTGAGGCGAAAAATGTTCACGCCTGCTTCCACCAGTTGCCGCACATCGTCGATGCCACCCGTAGCCGGGCCGAGGGTGGCGAGGATTTTCACTTTCTTGTCAGGCGTCATGAGGGGTCGGTCTCGAGAATCAGGATGGCGCGAAAGTCATTGACGTTGGTGCGCGTGGGTTCGGTGACGATCAGCGCATCGAGTGCGGCGAAGTAGCCGTAGCCGTTGTTGTCGTCCAGCTCGTCGCTGGCCGACAGGCCCAAGGCTTGGGCGCGTGCGTAGCTGCTAGGCGTCATGACAGCGCCGGCGTTTTCTTCCGAGCCGTCGATGCCGTCGGTGTCGCCTGCCAGTGCGTAGACGCCCGGCAGGCCCTTGAGGCTTTCGGTGAGGCTGAGCAGAAATTCCGCATTGCGCCCGCCGCGGCCATTACCGCGCACGGTGACGGTGGTCTCGCCGCCGGACAGAATCACGCAAGGGGCCTTGAGCGGCTGGCCATGCTGGACGATCTGCCGGGCAATGCCTGCATGCACCTTGGCCACTTCCCGTGACTCACCTTCCAGGTCGCCCAATATCAACGGGCTGAAACCTGCCTGGCGCGCCTTGACCGCCGCAGCTTCGAGCGACTGTTGAGGCTTGGCGATCAGCTGGAAATGGCTGCGGGCCAGGGCTGGGTCGCCAGCCTTGAGGGTTTCAGAGGCCGGGTCATTGAGCCAGTCGATGACGGCCTGTGGGGCGTCGATGGCGTAGCGCTTGAGGATCGCCAGTGCCTCGGCCGAGGTGCTCGGGTCGGCCACGGTGGGGCCTGAAGCGATGACTGTGGCCAAGTCGCCCGGCACGTCCGAGATCGCATAGGTGTAGACCGTGGCCGGCCAGCAGGCCTTGGCCAGGCGCCCACCCTTGATCGCCGAGAGGTGCTTGCGCACGCAGTTCATCTCGCCGATGGTGGCGCCGGATTTGAGCAGGGCCTTGTTGATGTGCTGTTTGTCCGCCAGGGTCAGGTTGGCGGCGGGCAGCGCCAGCAAGGCAGAGCCGCCGCCGGACAGCAGGAATATCACCCGATCCTGCTCGCTGAGGTTGCCAACCAGTTCCAGCACGCGCCTGGCAACCGCCAGGCCGGCCGCATCAGGCACCGGGTGGGCGGCTTCGACCACTTCGATGTGCCGGCAGTTGGCACCATGGCCGTAGCGGGTCACGACCAGGCCGCTGACCTCGCCTTGCCAGTGCTTCTCGACCACCTCGGCCATGGCGGCGGCAGCCTTGCCTGCGCCGATGACGATCACCCGACCGCTGCGGTCGGCGGGCAGGTAGGGTTCGAGCACGTGGTTGGGGTGGGCGGCGGCGATGGCTGTGTCGAACAGCTCACGCAGCAGTTTGTGTGGATCGACCGACATGGCAGGCTCCCTTTATTGTTGTTCTGCACAATCGAGAACGCCCCTGGAACAGCCTCCGTGCAGGCCGAACCAGGGGCGGTGTTGCTCGGGTTCACCCCTGGCTGTGCTCAGCCAAGGGGCGTAACAGGTGTGCCGGGTTACCGGCAGCAGGGCTGAAAAGCAGGCCCGGCGCTCGGATCAGCGGTCGTCGCGGATCGAGAAATTGGCCATGTGCTCCAGGCCCTTGATCAGCGCCGAGTGGTCCCAGTTGCCGCCACCCAGGGCCTGGCAGGTGTTGAACACTTGCTGGGCATTGGAAGTGTTAGGCAGGTTGATGCCCAGTTCCTTGGCGCCTTGCAGAGCCAGGTTAAGGTCCTTCTGGTGCAGGTTGATGCGGAAGCCTGGGTCGAAGGTGCCTTTGATCATGCGCTCGGCGTGCACTTCCAGAATTTTCGACGATGCGAAGCCGCCCATCAGCGCCTCGCGCACCTTGGCCGGGTCGGCGCCGTTCTTCGCGGCAAACAGCAATGCTTCGCTAACGGCCTGGATGTTCAGGGCGACGATGATCTGGTTGGCCACCTTCGCGGTCTGACCGTCACCGTTGCCGCCTACCAGGGTGATGTTCTTGCCCATGCTCTGGAACAAGGGCAAGGCGCGCTCGAAAGCTTTCGGGCAGCCGCCGACCATGATGCTCAGGGTCGCGGCCTTGGCGCCCACTTCACCCCCGGACACCGGGGCATCGAGGTAGGTAGCGCCGGTGGCGTTGATCTTCTCGGCAAAGGCTTTGGTGGCGGTTGGGGAAATCGAACTCATGTCGATCACCACCTTGTTCGGGCCCACGCCCTGGGCAACGCCGTTGTCCCCGAACAGCACGCTGTCGACCTGTGGGGTGTCCGGGACCATGACGATGATGAACTCGGCTTCCTGGGCCACCTCCTTGGGGTTGGCCAAGGCCACGGCGCCGTCGGCGATCAGGTCGGCTGGAGCTGCATCGTGGTGGGTGGAGACGAACAGGCTGTGCCCTGCTTTTTGCAGGTTCTGGGCCATGGGCTTGCCCATGATGCCGGTGCCGATGAAACCGATTTTAGCCATCAGAAATTACCTCTTTTATCGTTGTTCGCGTTCCCGGTGGGATTCAGATCGCGTTGTGCGTTTTCAGCCAGCCCAGGCCCGCTTCGGTGGTGGTCTTGGGCTTGTATTCCGCGCCCACCCAGCCCTGGTAGCCAATGCGGTCCAGGTGCTCGAACAGGAAGCGGTAGTTGATCTCGCCAGTACCCGGCTCGTGACGGCCCGGGTTGTCGGCCAGCTGGATGTGGTTGATCAGCGGCAGATTGGTTTCCATGGTGCGCGCCAGGTCACCTTCCATGATCTGCATGTGGTAGATGTCGTATTGCAGGAACAGGTTGTCGCTGCCCACTTCGGCCTGAATGGCCAATGCCTGCTCGGTGGTGTTGAGGTAGAAGCCTGGGATGTCGCGGGTGTTGATCATTTCCATGACCAGGCGAATACCGGCGGCCTGGAGCTTGTCGGCGGCATAGCGCAGGTTTTCCACGAAGGTCTTGCGCACGGTGGCGCAGTCCGGGCCGTCTGGGCGAATCCCAGCCAGGGCGTTGACCTGGGTGTTGCCCAGCACCTTGGCGTACTCGATGGCCTTGTCGACACCTGCACGGAATTCTTCGACGCGATCGGGGTGGCAGGTGATGCCACGCTCACCCTTGGACCAATCCCCCGCGGGAAGATTGAACAGCACCTGGGTCAGGCCGTGAGCCTTGAGCTGCGCCTGGATTTCGGCAGCGCTGAAATCGTAGGGGAACAGGTATTCGACACCACTGAAACCGGCGTCGGCGGCGGCCTTGAAGCGGGCCAGGAAGTCCTGCTCGGTGAACAGCATGGACAGGTTGGCAGCGAAGCGAGGCATGGTTGTCTCCTTGCGTTGAGAGCCCCGGGCCAGCCGGGGCGTCAGGCGATCAGTCCAGCAGCGAGATGGCGGTCGGCGCATCGTTGCCGACCAGGGCGAGGTCTTCGAACTCGTTGACCGCGTTGATCTCGGTGCCCATGGAAATGTTGGTAACGCGTTCAAGAATGATCTCGACCACGACCGGCACGCGGAACTGCTCGGCCATTTGCCGTGCTTTTAGCAGGGCAGGGGCGATGTCGGCCGGCTCGAATACCCGCAGGGCCTTGCAGCCCAGGCCTTCGACCACGGCGACGTGATCGACGCCATAGCTGGCAGCGTCGGTGGCGTTGATGTTCTCGAACGCCAGTTGTACACAGTAGTCCATGTCGAAACCACGCTGGGCCTGGCGAATCAGCCCCAGATAGGCGTTGTTCACCAGCACGTGGACGTAGGGCAGGTTGAACTGCGCCCCGACGGCCAGTTCTTCGATCATGAACTGGAAGTCGTAGTCGCCCGACAAGGCCACAACCTGGCGCGTGGGGTCGGCCTTGACCACACCCAGTGCCGCAGGGATGGTCCAGCCCAGTGGGCCGGCCTGGCCGCAGTTGATCCAGTGCCGTGGCTTGTACACGTGCAGGAACTGCGCACCGGCGATCTGCGACAGACCAATGGTGCTGACATAGCAGGTGTCCTTGTCGAACACCTGGTTCATCTCCTGGTACACGCGCTGGGGCTTGACCGGCACGTTGTCGAAATGGGTCTTGCGCTGCAGGCTGGCCTTGCGCTGCTGGCAGTCTTCAAGCCAGGCCTGGCGGCACTTGAGTTTGCCAGCGGCTTGCCATTCCCTGGCGACCTCCAGGAACACCTCCAGGGCCTTGCCGGCATCGGAAACGATCCCCAGATCCGGGGTGAACACGCGACCGATCTGGGTCGGCTCGATATCCACATGCACGAATTTCCGGCCTTCGGTGTACACGTCCACGGAACCGGTGTGACGGTTGGCCCAGCGGTTGCCGATGCCCAGTACCAGGTCGGACTTGAGCAGGGTGGCGTTGCCATAGCGATGGGAGGTTTGCAGGCCGACCATCCCGACCATCAGCGGGTGGTCATCCGGGATGGTGCCCCAGCCCATGAGCGTCGGGATCACTGGCACACCGGTCAATTCGGCGAATTCGACCAGTTTGTCGCTGGCGTCGGCGTTGATGATGCCGCCGCCTGCCACCAGCAAGGGCCGCTCGGCCTCGTTGAGCATGGCCAGGGCCTTTTCCGCCTGGACGCGCGTGGCGCAGGGCTTGTGCACGGGCAGCGGTTCATAGGCGTCGATGTCGAACTCGATTTCAGCCATCTGCACGTCGAATGGCAGGTCGATCAGTACCGGGCCGGGCCGGCCGCTGCGCATTTCGAAGAACGCTTTCTGGAACGCATACGGCACCTGGCCAGGCTCCAGCACGGTGGTTGCCCACTTGGTGACGGGCTTGACGATGCTGGTGATGTCCACGGCCTGGAAGTCTTCCTTGTGCAGGCGGGCGCGCGGCGCCTGGCCAGTGATGCACAGGATCGGAATGGAGTCGGCACTGGCGCTGTAGAGGCCGGTGACCATGTCCGTGCCTGCCGGGCCGGAGGTGCCGATGCACACACCGATGTTGCCGGGGTTGGCGCGGGTGTAGCCCTCTGCCATGTGCGAGGCGCCTTCGACGTGGCGAGCGAGGACGTGATCGATGCCACCCACTTTTTTCAGGGCCGAATACAACGGGTTGATGGCAGCCCCTGGGATGCCGAACGCAGTCACCACGCCTTCACGGCGCATGACCAGTACGGCTGCATCGATTGCTCTCATTTTGCTCATGA